>SVFG01000006.1 GCA_015056975.1 Lachnospiraceae bacterium
CACCATGACAGCCGCAGGCACGCTCTCGCTATGCTTCGCATCGCAGCGGTACTAAGCTCGCTTAATTGCATCTTGCGACGCAATTACCTCGCTAAGGACCGGCGTGCTCAGAATGCGCTGCTTGTGTCATGGTGCCCCTCCCGGCCCCTGTCGCTTACTTGCATCATGGCTACCGTATTGCGGCAGCCATATTTTAGCTTGAAAATCAGCCGCTTACGGACGGCAGGTTTCCGAGATTGTTGTTTTCACTTCCGTCAGGCAGTGATTTTAAATATTCGGAGTCCTTACGGTGGGCTACGCCAACACCCTGAATTTCACCGGATTTTGCCATGGCAACGCCCTCTTCCTTGGAAACGGTGGAGCCATCGGAAAGCTGATAGCCGGTAATACGGCCGCTGTTCTTAACAAGCCCCACAATTTCCTTGGCATCTGCCTTGGGACTTGGGACCTCGTCTAAAGCCGCATAGGCAAGCTGCGCGCCCAATTCTTTTTTATCTTTATCCATATATACTCTCCAAAACTAAAAATGAATTATAAGTAACATTCTTAGTATTTGAAAGAAAGATAAAAATATACAGGGTTTAGATATAGATGTAGTAGAATCAATGCGTCTGTGGTATGATAGTTGTAATTAATTATTTTCCGGAGTTAACCTAACCAAATTCATTTCCTTGGGACTATATTACTGTAAGAAATAAATTACCCAAGGAGATAATTAATAATTACTCAAAAGTAACGGAGGACAAGAATATGAAATACGGGGTATTTACATCAGAGACTTTGGAAATTGCACTTACGAAAAATTGGGCATTGTGTCTGTACTATGACATAGAACGTTCCACTATCGGTTCTAAGCTGTATCGGGGCGATGAGGAGCGCAAAACACTGATTGCTGTTTGTGAGCGGACACTTCCTAAAAAGAAGACTGTTTATGCATTTGAAGGTATAGACGGCAAGCTGCATACCAATGATGAGGAAGGGATAGGTAAGCTGTTAGGTTTACCTTTTACATATAGCCTTACGGATTTGCAGGAGATTGATGAAATTGAAATTACAGAAGGCTATGAAATGCCTGCCGCATATGAAAGCAATATTGCCGAATGTCTGAAAAAATGGAGAATGGGAACAGAATTTAACCTGTCGGAAGAAGGCATGAATTTCAGTATGGTTACCAACAAGATTGAATATGTGTTTATGATGCTGGAGCAGGACTGCAACATTTATTGCGGAGCTTCTGTAAACATTCCTTATGAGGAGGGGATGTTTGGAAGCGGACAGTATTTTAGGTTTCGTAACTTTGCCGATAATTCGGCACCTTATTGTGGTTTTGGGTGCCAGCTTGGAAAATCTATCAGTAAACGGGAGGTACAAAAGGTAACCTGTGAATCCGGTACGTGCACCATAACCGAGCAGGGCTTGTATTGGCCGTTAAAGAGATATACAGAGGAAGAAATTGTTTTAGGAGGCTGCGGCGGCGATGAATATATTTATTATCGCAACGGCAATAAGGACGAGTATTTTAGGTGTGTATGACGGAGAGTGACATAAATGAGATTTGCAATTATTTCAGATATCCACGGTAATTTTCCGGCATTGAATGCGGTGTTGGCGGATGCGGAAGAAAACGGTGCGGAAAGCTATATTTTTGTGGGAGATTATTGCCTCAGTAATCCCTATCCGGATGAGTGCATTACCAGAATCCGGGAGCTTGACAGTAAATATGTGATTCGGGGAAACGAAGAAAGATATTTAGAAAATCTGGTGGGAAAAGACCAAAGTACCTGGACGGATGGGCAGATGCAGATTTCCTATTGGAACTATCAAAATATCAGTCCGGATAATTTGGAGTACATATTATCCCTCCCCACAAAGCTGTCTGTTTCTGTGGGGGACGTGACCTTACGGATAGCCCATTCCTCAGAGGAATTCATAGAGGATGCGGAAGGCAGATTGTTTGGACCTGCAAAGGTAGCAAAACGATATCAGGACAGCTTTATCACAGCGGAAACTTTTAGAGAGGATATCCGGAAATGCTTAAATGCGGACGTTCCCTTTTTGAATGCTTGGGCTGCGCTGGCAGATGGCGTCTACATTTTCGGGCATACCCATCTTCAATGGAGCTATCAGTCGAAGGATGGCAGGAAAGTGTTGCTAAATCCGGGCTCATGTGGTCTGCCATTGGATTGTGTGGAAGGTGGCATGCCCTATACCCTGCTTGATATATCTGATAAAGAAACAGTTACAGTAGAGGAAAGAAGAGTTCCCTTTGATATGAAGAATTATCTGGAGAGTTTTAAGGCAAGTGACCAATTTGCAAAAGCGAATGTCTGGAGCAAGGTGATTATGAAGGAACTACAGGCAGCCAGAGAACATCTGACATTCTTCTTACAGGATGTGGAGAGATATGCCGATGAGATTGGTGATAAACAGAGACCATTTTCGGTACTCACATGGGAGCAGGGCTTTGCGCGGTGGCAGGGAAGGTGCAAGGAATGTGATTCCATGGAGGAGTTACCCTGAGGAAGATGCGTACTGCAAAATTGATGTTGCATGGTCAGTGAAATGGTGCTATGATTATAAAAAACAAGGAGGAAAGTACTATATGAGAAGATATGTTATGTTTGCATAGCAGAGGCTATTGCAATGAAAAGTGAATTGTTATAGCCAAAGCTATTCCTAAAAGAAATATGAATTTAGGAGGCAAATATGGGCTATATAAAAGCAGAGAAGATTCTGCCGTTAGAAATAATAGAATTAATTCAGCAGTATGTTGACGGACAAAATATTTATATTCCGAGAAAATCGGAGAACCGCCTGGAGTGGGGCGCCGGTACTGAAATCAAGCAGGAGCTTCATTCACGGAATCAGCAGATATATGCAGATTATCAGTCGGGAATAGCAGTGTCAGAGCTGGCATGCAGGTATTATCTGTCAGTCAAAAGCATACAGCGTATTCTTAGAAATTATCGAACATAAAGGAGTGGGCCGATACGGGAACAGGAAAATCAGTATCGGCTCATTTTTATTTCAAAAAAAGTATGAGGTGGTTGTTTCCGTCGGGTAGTGCTAAAATAAAAATTGTGGCAGTGGAGTCTGTCACAGATTAAAAGCAGGCAGAGTTTATAGAGGAGATTCAGAATGTTTGAAATCGTAAAGAATTATAGAGATAATGAGGAATTAAGACATAGTTTTAATGATTTGGCAGGGAAGACCTTTGGGCTTAACTTTGAGGACTGGTATCAGAATGGTTTTTGGACAGATAACTATAACCCTTATTCTGTTGTAAGTGACGGTAGAGTGGTGGCTAATGTGTCCGTGAACCATACGGATATGGAGATAAATGGAGCGGTGAAGCATTTTTTACAGCTTGGAACGGTGATGACGGAGGAAGCCTATCGGAACCGTGGGCTTAGCAGAAAAATCATGGAGCAGATAGAAGTGGATTTTGATGGAAAGGTGGATGGCTATTACCTTTTCGGCAACGACAGTGTGCTGGATTTTTATCCACGGTTCGGTTTTCGGAAGGCAAAGGAATATCAATATGCAAAGAAAGTGTCAAACAAAGGGGAAGCACAGGTTAAGAGGGTGATTATGAACAATCCCGAGAGTTGGGAGCAGTTGCAGGATGTTATGCGGCGTAACGTGTTTGGTGGTAGGTTTGATATGGTAAATAACAGCGAACTCATTATGTTTTATGTGACAAAATTTATGCAGGAAGATGTATACTACCATGAGGCCACGGATACCTATGTGATTGCAGAGGCAGAAGAGGGAAAACTGTTTATTCACAATGTATTCTCGACTACACTTGAAGACCTTGATGAAGTGATAGCCCTGTTTGGAGCGGATATCAAGGAGGTTACTCTGGGCTTTGTACCAATGGAAGCAGAAGGGTATACCGTGACAGAATATCATGAGGAGGATTGCACCTTTTTTATCAAGGGGGAAGCGCTTAATGTGGTAGAAACGGATAAGTTGAGGATTCCAACCTTGTCCCATGCGTAAGAGATAACGAAGCTGTTGCATCATTGATGCGACAGCTTTTTTTGTTGACTATGTTGTGTGGGCAAGATAAAATAGAAGTAAAGATAAGTGAAGGAGAAAACAGCAATGAACTATATTTATGAAATGCCTGCGGCAATGCTTAAGGAGACAGACAAAAAGGGAACGGTAGAGCGATTTTATTATGACACTGAGACCTACGATGCAGAAGGCTCTCATGCTTTACATAAGGGAGCTTGGGTATATTTGCCCTATGGTTATGATGCTTCCAAGAAGTACAATGTTTTATATTTATTGCATGGTGGCGGAGTAAACGAGGACTGGTGGTTTAAGATGTTCCCGGATACCGTGACTATTTTGGACAACATGATGGCACAGGGTATTTGTGAGCCCTGTATTATTGTGACTCCCACCTACTATCGCGGCGAGGAGAATGAAAAGAGCGGAGAATATATCACGGAGCAGTTCCGTTTCGAGCTGCGAAAGGACCTAATCCCTGCCATTGAGAGTAAGTATTCCACCTTTGCTTGTGGTGATGTGACGGAGGAGAATCTGATTAAGACCCGTGCTCACAGAGCCTGTGCAGGACTTTCCTTAGGCTCCATGACAACCTATCGTGCGGGACTATACAACAATTTCGATTTGTTCTCATGGTACGGTCCTTTCTCCGGCTGCGGCGGCCCTAGAGGCGTACGCGAAAACGAGGCGAAGCGTATAACAGAGACCTTGGTTGAGGGAGAAAAGAAGGGATTTAAGCTGGATTATATGTTCTGTGGAAACGGTGATAAGGATATTGCCTATGCAGAGCACACTGAGATTATGGAGAAGGCACTTGAGATGTGTCCTATATTAAAGCCCGGTGAGAATTATGATTTTTATACCATTCCCGGCGGTGTGCATGACATGAAGGCATGGCAGCTGCATCTTTATCATGCCTTGCAGGTATTCTTTGTGTAAGGTTTCAGGATGTAAATATGCAGATGGAGCAGAATATGAATATTTATCAACACAAAGTACAGTATTACGAGACAGATAAGATGGGAATTGTTCATCATTCCAACTATATCCGCTGGATGGAGGAAGCCAGAATTGATTTCTTAAGTCAGGTGGGCTGGGATTTAGAGTCCCTGGAGGATATGGGAGTGGTTTCTCCCGTGATTTCGGTAGAGAGTAAATATATATGCACTACCAAGTTTCCCGAGGTGATTTCCATAGAGGTATGGGTAGAAGAATTCCGTGGAGTTAAGCTTAAATTGGGATATGAGATGAGGCGTGAAGATGTGGTGGTAAACAGAGCCACGTCAGAGCACTGCTTTTTAAAAGCAGACGGCAGCATCGTAAATGTAAAGCGGGAGTATCCGGCCTTTTATGAGACATTGTGCAGTCTGGCAGAAGAAAGACAAAATCAAAGCAGATAAGGGATGACCGAAAGTAATATGAGCTTGAATACAAAAAAGCAATTACCCTGCCCGGTGGCGGACAAATGCGGCGGTTGCCATTTGTTGCATTTATCCTATGCAGAGCAATTGAAACTGAAAGAAAAAAGATTACATGAGTTGTGCGGAAAATTCGGAAAATTTGAGCCGATTATAGGCATGGAACAGTCTTATTATTATAGGAATAAAGTACATGCGGCTTTCGGTGAAGACAGAAAGCACAATATTATTTCCGGAATTTACGAGGAGAGTACACACCGCATTGTTCCGGTGGATTCCTGTCTGTTGGAGAATCAAAAGGCGGATGCCATTATTGTAAGCATAAGGAAGCTGATGAAATCCTTTAAGATGCGCCCCTATAATGAGAGGAGCGGTTATGGACTCTTGCGACATGTTTTGGTGCGCACAGGATACTTTACCGGACAGATTATGGTGGTGCTGGTATTGACCTCCCCCATACTGCCCTCTAAGAATAATTTCGTGAAAGCTCTGTTAAAGGAGCATCCTGAGATAACAACCATAGTAGTGAATGTTAACAACCGTTTCACCAGTATGGTGCTCGGTGACAAAGAACAGGTAATATACGGAAAAGGTTATATTGAGGATGAACTGCTTGGAAAGACCTTCCGCATTTCCTCCAAATCCTTTTATCAGGTGAATCCGATACAGACACAGACTCTTTACGGTAAAGCCATGGAGTTTGCAGGTCTGACAGGTAAGGAAGTGGTGCTGGATGCCTATTGCGGAACAGGAACCATAGGTCTGATTGCCTCTGATAACGCCAAAGAGGTTATCGGTGTGGAGTTGAATAAGGCAGCAGTACAGGATGCGAGGACAAATGCAAAGCGCAATCAGGTTAAGAATATATCCTTTTATGAAAAGGATGCGGGAGAGTTCATGGTGCAGCTGGCTTCTCAGGGGGGCAAGGTGGATGTGGTGATAATGGATCCGCCCAGAGCAGGCAGTGATGAGGCTTTTTTGAGCTCATTGGTTACGCTATCGCCCAAAAAGATAGTATATATTTCCTGTAATCCTGAGACCCTTGCCAGAGATTTGAAGTATTTGACGAAAAAAGGATATCGTATGAAAAAGGGTGTGGGTGTGGACATGTTCCCCTGGACCAATTCCATAGAGGCAGTGTGCTTTTTGGAAAAGTGACAGATAAAGGAGGCAATCCTATGAATATAAAAATACAGTGTTGCGGATTGGTTTTATTATTTGTTTTGGGTATTATCTATTCAAGAAAGAAGACCATACGACTAAGCATATCAAGAGTTTTTATGCGCTTTTTCAGTGTTACATTTCTATGCATATTGTTGGATATTGCATCAGTGTTTGCCATTGTACGGACAGATTTGTTTTCAGAGACAGCAAAGAATGTAATATGTAAGCTATATCTGATAAGTATTACATTTACGGCACTTTGGGGTTTGGCATATGTCTGCGTAGAAATTTATGCCATTGGTAAGGAGCGTCGGCAGGTTATGTTGGTGGCTGAGATAGCTACTATAATCGGAGATTTGCTTATTTGCATGTTGCCGCTTTACAGCGTTCATGATAATGTGCGCGGAACAGTATATACATATGGACCGAGTACCATTGCTACATATTTGGTGGCACTAGGCATGATGTTAGTAAGTAGCATTTTAATCTTTTTGAATAAGAACAAGATGAATAGAAGCAGGCGTGGTGCTATTCTGATATGGATGGTACTTTGGATTGCGGCTGCAGTTATACAGTTTTTCATTCCGGAGTTGTTGATTATAGGATATGCAGCAGCCATAGGTATTATGGTGTTATATCTGAAATTTGAAAATCCGGAGAGCAATATTGAACATAGAACAGGCTTCTTTAATCAGAGTGCATTGTATCGTTACATAAATGAATTTAATCGAAATAAGCATGATTTTTCGCTGTTGTATATTGATATCGGAATAAATGTCTATGATACGCTAAAAGGATTTATTGCGGATTATCTGGATAAGATTCCCAATGTAACTAAGTTTGCTATTACGCAGGATGAGCTTATTTTGTTATTTCAGGATAAGGAGTATGCAGAAACGGTTATTGAAAAACTCCTAAAGCGTTTCGGAGAAGGTTGGGGTAAGGGCTTGGCATTTTACTTACAACCCAACTGGATTTATTTGGAAAATGCATCATTACTCAGGGAAGAAAGAGATTATTTCTATTTATTACATCGTATTAAGACCAATGAACTGCAGTATGTAAACAATCATTTTGTAAGGGTAAATGAAGAGATGGTTGCGTTGATGTACAAGGACAGTGAGCGTGAGCATCAGCTTTCTGATGCCATGGATGCAAATCGCGTGGAAGTATTTTATCAGCCCATATACTCTGTTAAGGAGCGCAAAATTGTATCTGCGGAAGCATTGGTGCGCATTAAAGATGAGGAAGGTCGGATTGTATATCCTTCGGAATTTATTGATGTTGCAGAAAAGAACAACATGATATTAAAGCTTGGAAAGATGGTTTTTGAGCAGATATGTATCTTTATCAAAAATCATGATATGGAGGAATTGGGACTTCATTGCATTGATGTAAACCTTTCGGTAATCCAATGCTCTTATCAGAGCCTTGCTCAGGAATTTATAGAAATCATGGAAAAGTATCAGGTGAATCCCAAGTATATCAATCTGGAAATCACAGAGACCGCTTCTGTCAGTGCAAAACAGAGATTGCTTGAAAATATGAAGCGGTTAATGGATTACGGAGTGGTGTTCTCACTGGATGATTTTGGTACGGGTCAGTCTAATCTGGATTATATGCTGGATATGCCGGTGAGTACCATTAAATTCGACAGAGAGCTTATCAATGCTTATTTTGAGAGTAGTAAAGCAAAGTACATATTGGAAGCAGTTCTTCAGATGATTCAGGGAATGGATTTGCAAACCATATCAGAAGGTATTGAGACAAAAGAACAGCTTGATATGATGGAGAAGCTGGGTGTGGATTATATTCAGGGCTATTATTTTTCCAAGCCGGTTTGTGAAAAAGATTTTTTGGAGTATATAACAAGTTGGAAGTAAATATTATGTCCGGTGAAGGTATATTTTCACCGGACATTAAATATTTTTAAGAAGTAGTTGACAAACTCCAAATTATGGTATACACTCTGTATGGAGTTAGAGATAACTAACGTGAGATAGCGTTAGCGAATGTGCACAAGAATAGATAGGAGGAAGACATGAACTTATTGAATGCCAGTGTTGGAGAAGAATATATAGTAAAAGACATTGTAACAGAAGATGAAGAATTGAATTCCTTCCTTTTTTCATTGGGTTGTTACAGCGGAGAGCCCATTACCGTTATTTCTCACAAAAAGGGCGGTTGTGTGGTTTCCATCAAAGACGCAAGATACAATATTGATAATGAATTGGCTCAGGCTATTTCAATATAAAATAAAAGTGCGTAAAAGGCAGGCTGTTGCTGAAAGCGCTTTTTTATTCAATAAGAGTTAGTTGGTACTAACAAAAGTTATTCGCAACAAATAGGAGGATGCATTATGAGAATTGCATTAACAGGAAACCCCAATAGTGGAAAGACCACTATGTACAATGCCTTGACCGGTAGAAACGAAAAGGTTGGAAACTGGGCCGGCGTTACCGTAGAGAGAAAAGAGAGCCCTATCAGGAAAAACTACTATAACGGAGCGGAGGAGTTGGTTGCAGTGGATTTACCGGGTGCATATTCCATGTCTCCCTTCACTTCGGAAGAAAGCATTACAAGCGCTTATGTAAAGAATGAAAATCCGGATGTTATTATTAACATCGTGGATGCTACCAATTTAAGTCGCAGCCTGTTCTTTACTACACAGCTTTTGGAACTTGGCATTCCGGTAGTGGTAGCATTGAATAAGAGTGATATCAACGAGAAGAAGGATACTGAGATAAACACCGGACTTTTGGAGGAAAAACTTGGCTGTCCTGTAGTGAAAACAGTGTCCAGTGCATCCGGCAACAACGGTTTGAAAGAACTTGTGGAAAAGGCGGCTGCATTGGTGGGACGCGGACAGAAGGCTACATATGTACAGGACGACATTGATTTGCAGGATAAGGCTGCTGTAGAAGCTGCAGACAGAAAGCGTTTTGCCTTTGTAAATAAGATTGTTGGCGAAGTAGAAAAACGTAAGGTATTCACCAAGGATACCAATAAGCAGGATAAAATTGACAGTATTATTACCAGTCCCTGGTTAGGTATCCCTATATTTGCACTTATTATGTTCCTGGTATTCTACATTTCACAGACCACCTTGGGAACCTGGATTGCAGACTGGCTGGTAGGTTGGCTCGAGACCTTCCAGGGATGGGTAGGCGGTTTGGTAGAAAGCGCAAATCCCTTCCTGGCATCTCTGTTAGTTGACGGTATTATTGGCGGTGTTATCGCAGTTATCGGTTTCCTGCCCTTGGTAATGGTAATGTACTTCCTGATTGCACTTTTGGAAGACTGCGGATATATGGCGCGTGCAACAGTTGTATTGGACCCTATCTTTAAGAGAGTTGGTCTTTCCGGTAAGTCAGTTATTCCTATGGTAATCGGTACCGGTTGTGCAATTCCCGGAGTTATGGCTTGCCGTACCATTCGTAATGAGAGGGAGCGCAGAGCAACGGCAATGCTGACACCCTTTATGCCCTGTGGAGCAAAGCTTCCTGTTATTGCACTGTTTGTAGGTGCATTCTTCCCTGATTCAGAATGGGTAAGTCCTCTGATGTATTTTGTAGGTATTTTGTTGATATTATTGGGTGCACTGCTTGTCAAGAAGCTGACAGGACATAAGTACAGAAAGTCCTTCTTTATTATCGAGCTTCCTGAGTATAAGCTGCCCAGCTTAAAGAGAGCGATATTTTCCATGCTTTCCAGAGGTAAAGCATATATTATCAAGGCAGGTACCATCATTTTGGTATGTAACGCAGTGGTTCAGATTATGCAGACCTTCAACTGGAGTTTTCAGATTGTGGAGGAAGAAGCGGCAGATACTTCTATCCTTGCTACAATCGCGTCTCCTATTGCTGTTATCTTAATTCCTATTGTGGGTGTTGCAGCATGGCAGCTTGCGGCAGCGGCAGTTACTGGTTTCATTGCAAAGGAAAATGTGGTTGGTACTCTGGCAGTTTGTTACGGTTTGACAAGCGTAATTGATACAGAGGAATTTGCGCTTATTGGCGACGGAAATGTGGTGGCGCAGGCAATGGCACTGACAAAGGTTGCCGCGTTGGCATACCTGATGTTCAACCTATTTACCCCTCCCTGCTTTGCGGCACTCGGGGCAATGAACTCCGAAATGCAGGATAAGAAGTGGTTCTGGGGCGGCGTGGCACTGCAGATGGGAACCGGCTATACGGTGGCGTTTTTGGTATATCAGATTGGTACATTGATTGTTAACCTGGCAGATGGAAAAGGTTTTGTGTTTGGTGCAGGCTTTGTGCCCGGATTGATTGCAGTACTTATCATGGTGGCTATTGTAGTTGCTTTGATTATTAGAAATAATGCAAAGTTTAAGGCAGAATATGAGTTAAAGAAGGCTGCATAGTAAAGACAGTTGGCATTAAGTGCCTGCAGAATGGAGATTGTTATGGAAGATTTCATAATTATAGCCGTGTTGCTGCTTGTGATTGGCGCAGCAGTAATTTATATCATCAGAGCAAAGAAGCGTGGTGTCAAGTGCATCGGTTGTCCGGCGGCAGGGAACTGCGCAGGAAAGTGCGGTGAGCAGGCAGAATGCAGCTGTGGTTGTAAAGGTGATAAATAGAGAAGTTTGATAGAACATAGAAAAGGAACTTGTGCTTAATGCGCAGGTTCCTTTTGCGTTATGGTTTATTTTATGCTGGAGTCCAACAGCCCTTGAGCATAGGCTAAGAGGCGCGTCTTGTTAACGGTTCCCAGTTTCTTATGAATATTTATGATAAGTGCCTGTTGTGCAGCTTCGTCGGGATTAATATTGGAACTGTCTGCATAATACCGCACATTGCTCAGACCCATAATATAGTCCATGCTGGAATCGAAAAGGTCAGCCATTTTCATGAGAGAAGCAACACTTGGATGGTGGCGGTCATGTTCATAAGCACTGATGGTCTCCTGGGTAACATTGAGCTCAATACTAAGCTGCAATTGGGTAATTTTCTTTTCTTGTCGTAATTCACGGATTCTGTTTGGCATTTTATCTCCTATATGTAAATTATATTTAGTACTGTAATTATTGTACTAGAGTAAGTTAACACAAATATAGGAAGAACCAATACAAATATAGTAAATAATTATAAATATAGTTGAAAAACATATAAATATTTGTTAAACTTATACTATATTTCAGAAAGAAGAGTATCGAATTTAAAAATGTAAAGGAGATAAAGGGTTATGAGAAGGAAAAGTTTCAAATTTTTAAGTGGACTTTTGATTAAGACAAGGGTGAAAGTTTTAAAAACGTCCGCAAGAGTATTGTTGCTGTTTGGATGTATGTTTTTTTCAATTTTAATCAAAGTGGATGCGTCAGATTATACCAAGAGATGTACCCCGCCTGATTACAATAGTACATATTATTCAAGTAATAATGGATATAATGGCTATTCAATGCCTAATTGTACCGCATATGTATATGGAAGATTATATGAATTGGCAGGTTCTAAACCCAGAATGTCTCATAATAATGCTGATAAGATTTATTCATACAATAAGGATAATAGCATTTATTCGTATAGTTCAGACCAGTATAGTCCAGCACTGGGAGCTATTGTATGTTATAAAACAAGCGGAGTGGGACATGTTCAGATTGTTGAAGAAATTGGCGAAGATGCTGGTGGAAAATTCATATGCGTTTCAGAGTCTAATTATAGTGCAAGGAATGCAGGAAAAGAGTGGAAAGGTTTTAACTACATAAAGATATATTTGAGTGATTTGGACGGCTATACTTCATCAAGTGGAAATCATGCGATACGAATTAAATATCTGGAGGACAATGATGGTTATTCAGAACCAGCAAATTCAGATGGAAATTATGCTATATATGCGACATTCCAAGGATATGTTTATGCTTATGGCGGTGCCTCCGTAGATACGGGTACAAGTGAAGAACAATCAATTTTTACAAGTGCTTATGTAGAGGATGTAACATTATCAGATGCTACAATGGGTGTCAGATTAAATAGTACGTATTATGTAACTAAAGGAGGGTTGTACTTCGGTACTGATCCTGCAAATTTGACGAAGTTATCAGTAGATGAAAATGGGAATGCAAAAAAGATATATTATAACGCAAATAAATGGATTGGAAAATTGCAGTCAAATACAACGTATTATTTTAAGGCGTTTGCTACAGTTAATGGCGTAGAATATGTTACTGATTTGCAGTCTTTTAAGACAGCAAATTTATATACTGAAGCATATGTGAAAGATATTACAGAAATCAATGCAGTTATAAAAGCAACATTAAATGAGACTTATTATTTAAGCACGGCAGGAGTGTATTTTGGTACGGATGTTTCTAATCTGCAGAAAATCACAGAGACTGCAAATTGTAATGCAAAGTGGCTTACCTATGATGCAAATAAGTGGATCGGGGCATTACAACCGGGGACAACTTATTACTATCAGGTGTATGTAGTAATAGATGGGGTAGAGCACAAATCGGATATGATGCAGTTTACTACAGCAGACACGACAGCACCAACTGTTAGTTCTGTGGAAATAATTGATGCAGACGCAACCGGTTATACTATTCGTTGTAGAGCCAGTGATAATGGTTGGATGTCAAGAGTGTGTTTCCCTACGTGGACCGCTTTTAATGGACAGGACGATTTGATTGGAGATTGGTATAATCAAGCGGCTGTCGTTTCGCCGGATGCCCATGGTTACTATAATTTCAGAGTGAATATTTCTGACCATAATTATGAGTCTGGCATTTATACCACACATATATACGCTTATGATTCTGTAGGAAATCATTCTGAGGTTATTGATGTAAGCAGTTCAATTTATCCTTTACAGGAAATTTCATTATCATCAACGAATAAGTCAGTAGAGATTGGAGCGCAGTTTGAGCTATCTGTTACATATACTCCTGAAAACACTACAGAAAATAAGGATGTAGTATGGTCATCATCTGATAGTAGTGTGGCAAAGGTTGATAATGGTAAGGTAAGTGCATTAAAGCCCGGAACAGCAACAATAACTGCAACTGTTGCAGGGAAGCAGGCTGAATGCATTGTGACGGTCGCGTTGGCAGCAACACCTACACCGGTGCAGAATGGATGGTTGAAGGAAAGTAGTACTTCCTACTGGTATGAAAATGGCTTGCGTCAGGGTACTTATGATGATCCAAAAGGAGTATTGGGAGATGGAACCGTAAGAGGTCGTGAGATTTACGATCCTATTAGTGATGGATGGTATTGGTTGGATGCTGTATATAACGGAGCCAAGGCAATAAATAAGGAAGTATGGATGCCATATATTTATCAAAATGAAGCAGATTGGGATGAGGCAGAAATTGCAGCAAATGCAGCAAACAGCGGTGATATGGCAGAGCAGGTTATCCGTGAAATTAAGAACAGAAGCGGAAAATGGGTACGATACGATGCCAATGGAAAGATGTATAAGGGTTGGTATACTGTAGAAGGAGCAGATGCCGTGATTTATCCGAATCAGGTAGGTAATACATATTATTATGATCCTAAGACCGGTTTGATGGCAAAAGGGAAAGTGAACATAGATGGGGTAACATATCATTTTGATGAAACTACAGGTGTGTTGAAGAAGTAAAAGTGCTCTTAGAGTGTTCTAAAATAGCAATAATGTACATTGTGTGTAATTCAAGAGAGCTTTTTAGTTTGATGATATGAGTTAATTATAGGTTCTATATGAGGGACCAATTCAAAGTCAATTATAGAGGGTGTCCCAAAACTATGATTTATTAAACTATAGGGATGGGCATCCTCTCTTTACTTGTCAAAATGTGTTTTCTTGAATGTCAGTTGATGTGACAGATATAAGAGAGGAAATTATAGAAGAGAAAGGATGGAAAGTAATATGGGAGCAGTAGGAGAAAACAGATACGAATATAATTTAGACATGAATTTGAAAAGTGCATATGAGCAATTGGGGAAAATTTATTATGAAAATAATAAAGACGGAAATGTTGAAGAGGTTTATAGGGAAGCTTTTGAACATATTAACTCCTTGTACGAAGAGAAACAAAAAATAGAAATAAAAATGTTGGCAAGGATGGGAAAGAGGAAGTGCGAGCATTGTTTGAGCATTGTAACTATTGAAAGTAGGTTTTGCAACATGTGTGGCGGTGTGTTAGCGGAACTGCCTAATGATCTTGTTGAGAAGAAGGTGGAATCACTTCCGAGAACTTGTATGCAGTGTGGCGCTGTATTAGATGAGGAGGCAGTCTTCTGTGCAACTTGCGGATGTAAGTGCGGATGATAATAAAGGAGTTATATTAGGTAATAGGAGGAAGTTTATGTTTTGTCATAATTGCGGTGCGAAGTTAGCTGATACATCAAAGTTTTGTATAAAGTGTGGTACTAATTTGCAGGAAGAAATTCAAGTTAGTGAAACGGTTGAAGTTAAGCCAATTGATAAAAAGAAATTCATTGTTCCGTTAAGCGTAGTCGTGGGGTTATGCTTAGTGATACTTATATTTGTGAAGATAATGAATATGCCTGATAGAAGTTTTAATACTGAGACGTTAGCTGATGATGTAGTCTTTGTATTTAAAGATGAGGAACTAAAAAAGGATGTTGAAGAATATTTAGGAATTGACAAAGAAGTATACACTTATGGAGATGTAAAGGATGTAAAAAAGCTCATATTGGATGATTGGCAAGGTTATGATGATATTTCTGCATTGAGATACTTTAAAGCTTTAGAAGAATTGGAATTCTGCGGAAGTGATAACTTAAACGAGATTAGTGTTTTAAAGGAACTTGAAAATTTACGTTCATTAAGAATAATGAAGGGTGATGCAATAACAGATTTAAGTCCATTATCCAATTTGAAAAAGATAGAATACTTGCAAATATGTAGTTGTAACAATCTGGAAGATATTAGTCCATTAGGCGAATTGACTACTTTGAAAGAATTAGAAATTTCTTATGGCGCAATGTATCATGTTTGGGATGATAAAACTATACATGAAGTACATGAGGTTAGTGATATTAGTGCTGTAAGCAAGCTTACTGGATTAGAAACTCTCAAATTATATAATTTTAAAAAGCTAAAAGATATTGAACCGCTTAGAACGCTTAAAAATTTACAGGTATTAGAAATTAAGAATAGTAATCTGATAGATAATATTGACGCAATTGGAGACCTCACTAATTTGCGTGAATTGATTATTTGCAGTAGTAATCTTTCTGATATTACGCCTTTGGAGAGATTGGCTAATTTGCAGAAATTAGAGTTAAAAGAGAATGATGCATACGACTTTTTTACAATCTTTGAATTGTTACCGGATATAGATATACAGAACATAATATTATACAGATGATATTAAGCTATTAAA
This sequence comes from Lachnospiraceae bacterium, assembly GCA_015056975.1. GTDB lineage: Bacteria > Bacillota > Clostridia > Lachnospirales > Lachnospiraceae > Acetatifactor. The sequence continues at coordinate 15,958 of SVFG01000006.1, forward strand.
TGGATCTGAATGTATTGAGGAGGGATAGTATGTTTTGTAGTAAATGTGGGAAACCGCTTAAGAATGAAAATAAGTTTTGCCCTGCTTGCGGAAATGCAGTACCACAAGAAAATATTATTGAGTTTGGTGTAACCACTAGAACGAAAAGCACAAATAAATGGATGTTAGTAGGAGTGTTTTTATGTGTAATCTTATTGTTTGGCGGAGTAGGAATGTACTTTTTAGTTAGAGGTCAAGGAACAGATAAGATACTTAACGAATCAACTATTAAAGAGGACATTCAAAATGCAGACGTGTTTGCTGAACAAAATTTGTATGTTTCTTCATTTGAGATAATTGAGCGTCAAACAAATATTGCAAATAAGGAAGACATTGTTTACGTGCATGTAGGTGGAAATAACTCGGAATTCTCAGTTATCAGAAATTATAAAATTACATACACGCTGTCCAAAGATGGATGGGAAATAGAGAATATAGAAGCGTATGAGGATGATAAGTATTGTGATGAGACAATACCTTTGAAAGGAGTTTCGAAGGAAGTATTAAGTTCTCATTTTGAGAAATACAAAGAAGATAGCGTTAGTGTTGCTTTTGAGGAACAGCTTGAGCAAGTAACATATGGTGAAATCGTTAAAGTGGATGGTTCTACATATACTGAGACGTATCGTCAGATTAATGTGTACGAATATACATTGTTTACGAATGAAGTTACAATTACAAGTTCGTTTAGATTATCTGATTTTACATGGGTAGCAGAAACAGAGTATGACTATAGACCAATGTTAAAGAGAGCTGTATATGGAAAATGGTATGAGCACGCTGTTGTAGGATACGATCCTCGTAATGGTAATTTTGTGGGGGAAGGTGATATATATGTTTCTTTAACACCAATAAAAGGGATAGAAGAACAGGTTGAGTGTACTGTATCAAATGATATTTGGACCAAAGATCATAGTGAGCAATTAGGATTTGGGACTTCTTCAGGGTTGGTAGCATTAGAAGTTGTTTCCAATCAGAATGGTCAAACCGCGGAATTGCTTTTGTATAAGCATAATATGTACGAGGATAAAAAAGTTAAAATTACATCGGAGGGACTTTTTTATTGTGATTCCGGTATTGAATGGAGATTAACAAAAAGTGAAGAGTATATAGAACCGGATATGAGCTTTTTGCATGTGATTAATGTTGCGGGTAAAGATTATAATTTCGCAGAAGATTTTCATAAGGTTGTAGGAAATATGGTAAAGGATGACCTTGGTGTAGTTGATTCCATGTATTTGGAACCTTATGATGAACATGGTGAAATTTGGAATAAGGAAGTAGACGACAAGTGGTGGACAGAAAAATTAGTAGGGCGAGCTGATACATATGAGGCATTTGAAAGAATAGTATGCAATACTTACGTGCTAAAAAATAAATTTGAAACAAAACAGGGACTGACTAAATATAGTAGTTTGATGGATATAGGAAATACAGACGGCTTTTATAAAATAGATTCGCCATGGGAGCACTGCTATGTATTAATGTTTATGGATGACTGGATTGTTGAATTGGAAGAGTATAAGGATGAATTGAATAACCTAGTTCAAACTAGCGGTGATAATTATTGTGTTGCAATAGATTCCTTAAAATACTTTAACATAATACCTAATTTTGCCAATCATTATAAAAACATCATATTTGAACAAGTGGAGTGGGGATTAGAGATGATCAAGGATAGAAAGGTAATAGATAGTGCAGATTCACATAATATAGGTGAGAATTCTTGGTTATTAACACTGGCTGCTCAAGAAGCAAGCGAATTGTTATGCAAAAATAAAATTAAGACATTTGGTTATATGGTGATTTATGGGGGAGAAGAACAACAAATGGAATTAACATATGAGCAATATTACTATGATGAAAATTGGCACGCTGAATAGCCGATTTTGAGAGGAGGATGATTATGTATTGTATCAAATGTGGCAGATACATGGAAGGGGACGAAAAGATTTGTTCGGAGTGTAAGGGGGGAACAGAAGGCGCTTCAGAGTTTGTAATTTATAAAGAAGTGAAACAAGGAAATAAAAACCTGTTAGGTATTGTTGGAATAGTGTTTGGTGTACTAATTGTACTAGGAATAAGTATTGGTGCCATAATAAAGAACCGTAACAAGGGAACGGAAAGTTTGCCTCAAAAGGATAATGTCACTATAACGAAGCAAGAGAAGAAGGAAGAATATAATGGTGTTAAAAACGAGTATGGCAATTCTTTCAATAATCTAGGTTTTCATTGTGTTAATGTTGCTACATGCGGCTATACGGGACGAGTTACAAGCCAGGGAGGTACAACATATTTCTATGAAAAAAATGCAATTTGTAGTATAGATGCCAACGGAGAAATAACGCAAATATGTAATGCACAAAATGCATCAAGTTTGAATGTTATGGGTAACACCTTGTACTACTTAGAGGGAGAAAAAGTTTATAGTGTTAATATAAACGGAGGTTCCAGAACAGAACTGCTTATTAATGTTTGTGGACCATTTTTTGTATGGGATGATTCAATTATATATGTGACCCAATCTAATATGACTGCAACAAGACAAGAATATTACATATGCAGATACTTTATTGATAAGCAGGAACCACAACAGACAATCAGTACCGGTGAGACATTTCCAACTATAATTGGTAAAGGGAAAAGTGATTCGGTAATGTTTGGCTATGAAACACAATCCTATGTAGAAGAAACAGGGTGGAGCTATACAAATAATTATGAGCGATATGCAATAATAGATTGTGATTTTGAAGGAAATATAATAAGTGAGAATATTTACATGGCATCAGAACCTAGTAAAAAAGGAGATTTCTATCCGTTTTTAGCAAAAGATTATCTTTTCATAATGTATACATTTGAAGATAGTTATTATTGTATGAATACAGATATCTATTCAGTAAACGAAAATTATGAAATGAATAGAGAACACTCGTATAATTTTAAGACATATATGAATTGTTGGGGAAATGATATTGTTTACGAATATGCTAAAACGTTGTGTTTAGAGAAAATAATACAAAGTGAATATTCATGCAAAGATATTATTTCTGAAAATTATCCTATATTCGAATTTTATGTTGTTGGTGACTATGTTTATTATACAATAGAAGATTCGTATCGAGAAGCTGAGTTATATAGAGTAAAAATAGACGGAACGGATTGGGAGGATATTGGAAACGGCAAAGTAACAAGAGATGAAATCCCGGTTGTAAATACTGATATTACAGAGGATGTTCCATCACATAAGAGCGATGACCATGGTAAGGGGAGCTCTTTGGATGATTTGTTCAGCACTATAGATTGGGGTGAATTATATTAATACTCATACAAAAGATAGATATGTCTGTATATGAAAAACGTGAGGAGGATGTGTTATGCGAGTACGAAAGTTGATTACACTAATACTTGTTTGTGGATTTTTATTGGGAGGTTGTAGTGATACAAATGTAAATAGAATTGAGAAAAATGAGATACTTGAAAAAAAACAAAATAGTGATGAAAAGGAAGTAGAGTTAAATAAATTAACCGAAGTTGCTTTTGATATTAAACAATCTGATTATAATAAACCCCAGTATGCAATTAGGGAGAAATGCTATGTTTTTGAGACGGAAGCCAGCATTCCTGAAGAGACTTTTAGTGATGAGGTATGTATATACAATGGTAATGATCGTTTACTCTATAAATATTACATTGGGGATATGGAAACTGAGATATATTATGATAAACATGGTAAAGCATCTTGGATCTATTCTGAACAAGCAACGACAAGATCTTATTACGATGAGGGAAAATTAGTAAAGAGAGAGCATAGGTCACATGTGTCAGAAGAAATATATTGCATTGAGTATTGGACATATGATTCAAATAATAAATTGGTGAAGTATGAAAAATATAATAGTGATGACTATAATAATATCGAGGAACTATATACTTATGAAGATAACATATTAGTAAAGAAAGAAATATATATAGATTGTGTATTAGATGAGTGGGAAGAGTACGAATATGATGCAGATGGCAATTGTGAATTAATTACAAGAAACTATTTTATTAATGATGAACCAAGAACTTCATATGTGAATTATGACTATGACGAGAATGGAAACAAGGTGAGAGAAGTGGAGACATATGGCGTTGGAAGAAGTGTTTATAGAGAATGGGAGTACTATGACGACAATGGGGTAAAAGCGTTTATACAGTATAAGCCGGATGAAGGAACATCTTTAATTAGTGCTATCTGGAATTATGACACTAATGGAAATATTATTGAAGTAATAGAATATTCTTATGAAGGTGTTGGTACAGTAATTATATCCGAGGATCGAGTTACGCGTGTATACGATGAAGAGAATCGAAAGATTGAGGAATGTGTATGGTATGATGAGCATTTTGAGCGAGGAACAAAGTATGAATATACTCGACTTTCCGAAGAAGAATTTAAAACAATAATGAATGAAGTTAAGGAAAAAAGTTTAATAGCAAGTGCGTATATTCTGTTTGATGATATAAGTGATATATATAGGGAAGAAGCATTATCAAAACTATCTAAAGAAAATAGTGGAATTAGCAATAGGAGAATGAGAGAATACATAGTTAATAATTGGGATTTTTTCAATGCTTGGATACTGTATTCGGCATCATGTGATTTGGAGTCCTTTGGAAATGTTGATGTAGAGAGTGAATATGCAGCATACAATATAGCAGCACTATTGCAAATTCTTTTGAGGATGGATGGGGGAGAGTGGAATTCCCATAATGAGGTTCCAATTTCAGAAGTAGAAAAATTATTAACACATTACACCAAATCCAACGAATATAGTATAGAAAAAATTAAGGAATTAATAGCAGGATATGAATTTATTTGGTATGACGAGGAAAGTGATTCTGTTGTTTTTGGAGGATTATATAATAAAGTGCAAGGTGATCCGGATTATCAGTATGAAGTTTTAGATTCTGGTAATCTTAAAGTTATTGTCAATTGGTTGGGGTATTATGATAGTGATTACGTGTACTTTTCGCAAGAGTTTATATTTATAACCGAACGGATACCTAGATTAATTTCATATAAATTGCTAGAGGGAAATGATTAATTATAGATAACTGGTACTGTAAGAAATGATTTGACCATGGAGGAAACCAAGTATGTTTTGTAATAAATGTGGTAAACAGCTGAAGGATGAAAATAAATTTTGTCCTACTTGCGGAAGTGCGGTAACACAGGATAATGTTACGGTAATTAAAGGTGAGGGGAAAAGAAAAGCGAAAAATCCATTAGGGATAGTCTGTATTATTTTAAGTGTTTTATTAGTACTTAGTGCCGTGGGAAATGGAATTCAGTTAGTTAACAAGAGGCAGAGGAGTAACCAATTAGCGCAGAGGGATGATGCAGACAAGGCACAGGACGACAAGGGTGAAGAGAAGGAGCAGGAACAGGAGAAAGATAATAATATAGAGCTTGCAATAAATAATTGCTGTTTCGAAAGAGGAAGCTATATTGTTGAACGAGAAGGGGAAATTTTTTATTCGACTACAGATTCTATTATTCATAGGGATATGACTGGGAGTGAGAATATACTATACTCTAATTATGCACCTACATCATTATATTTGATTGGAGATAAGCTTTATTTTCGCGAGTATGATAAGTCTGAGCCAACATATTATTTATGTAGTATTAATTTGGATGGTAGTGACAAACATGAGTTATATGATATGAAGCATTGGCGTTCGTGGGCATTTTATACGGATGAAGTCTATTTTGTTGAAAATGTTGTAAGTGCGGACGGTGAAGCAGAATATTTTATTAAGCGGTATTGTGAAAGAGATGCGCAACGCAATGCATCGTTTTCCTTAGGGAAAGCTAGTGATTATTCTTATGGAAGTCCAGAATTGCTTTGTATGGATCCGTATAATGAAGGGAGTGTAGTATTTCGGGTATTAGAAAAGAGTGAGGAAATATTAAATGATTTAGGAGAACTTGAAAGCTACAGAGAGCATTACAAAATTGTAAGTACAGATTTTCAAAATATGATAAATATTGAGTCATATGTAGAAGATTCAAATGTTTATGGATTTGATCCAAGCTGCGTGCTTACAAATGATTTTTTATATATTTATCCAAGAACTAGCTTACAATCACTTGAAGAATATATAGCAAAAGAATATTTGATTCCAACTATTATTCCCGAAAATGATTTATTACCTTTTAAAGATAAGATGGATGAAAATCAGTGGGCATTAATTGAACAGCGTTACAAAAAACTTGACATTAATAATTTGAGTAAAAAGGATACAGAAAATCTCGATTTGTTACTTGCATATTATCCGGCAATGAAGTCTCAAATTGTTTATGTACTTAGAGAGGGAACAAAAGATAATGTTAGAAAAAAGTTAGAGGAGTACTTTGCAGATTGGGGATATACTGCAGTGATGTATCAAGAACATAAGAAATTAGACAAATCCATTCGCCCTAAATACTATGAACCTTATGTGATAGGATGTGTGAATCCTATTACAAAAGAAACAACGTTTAAGGTTTGTATAGAGAATTACATTCAAAGAGTATTAGGGTATTATGAAAATGATTTAATAGTATATGCTTATATTGATGAGAAATGGGGAATTTTTAGAATAACAGAAGATGCAATGCGCCAGTATCAAAACGATGGAGGGATTGAGGCAGAATTGTTGCTAGAGTTGGATTGGACTGAATACGAGCGAGTAACGGGTCCCGCTGGTTTGTGGGTTAATATATATATAGATGAAGGGATGATGTACTATAGTGTGGAATATGGCGAGCAAGTCGGTAGCGTGAAGTTGAATTGAGACAAGGTTGATGGCTGTCGGTCATAGCTTTGTTGATATTGTTAGTTTTTACAGTTATTTGCTAAAATAAACGTAAAAACGCTTGCAAAATCACCCTTGACAAAATATTCTGTGCTTGCTACAATACAATTACATATCGGGACATTCAAGCCAATTCGGCATTACTTCCCCCATATGAAAACTAAATAGGGCGGAGGGATGCAGGTGTGCTTGGACAAGTATGTGCTTTTGTTCTCTCCGCAGAAAGGCAGAGAACATATGAACAAAAAACCATTATGTGAGTTGAATCTCATGGACAACTTTCTGTTCGGTTCCGTGGTGACCTATCCCGGGATAGGTGAGGAATTCAGCAGAAAGCTACTGAAAATCATTTTTAACAGGGACTTTGGGAAACTGCGCATTACGTCCCAGAAGGTGTATTACGGCAGTGACACCGGACTTCACGGAGCCCGCCTCGACGTGTACATTGAGGAGGACGAAGAGGCACAAGTTGCAGGAGATGTGGCGACGGTTTATGACGTGGAGCCGGAGCAAAATGATTCCGGCGCGGCAGTGAAGTCATTGCCAAAGAGGGTACGGTTTTACCATGCCAAGATTGACACCAGAAGTCTTAAGGCGAGGGAACACTATAAGAACCTAAAGAATGTTATCATTATTATGATTGTACCCTTTGACCCCTTCGGACTGGACCGTATGGTATATACCATTAAGAGCGGTTGTATGGAAGAGCCGGACATGCCTTATGAAGATGGTGCGAGAACCCTGTTTTTGTACACTAAGGGCACAAAGGGCAATCCATCCAAGGAACTTCAGGAGCTGCTTCGGTACATGGAGTACACCAATGCACAGAATGCCACCAACCATGATTTACAGGAGATTCACCACATGATAGAAACCGTAAAGTATGACTCAGGAGTGACAGGTGATTATATGAGACTGATGGAAGATGAAGAGGTTTTGTTGGAGCGTGGAATTAAGCAGGGAATGCAATTGGGAACGCAACGTGGAATTCAGCAAAGTATTATTAAGGTTCTCGAAGCACGATTTCCTATATCTGATGAGATTCGGAAGAAAATCTGTACCCAAGAGGATTTGAAAATCCTTGATAGATGGTTACTGGCAGCAGCAAATGCTGCAAGTATACAAGCGTTTGAGACGATGATGGAGCCGGAAGCCTGAAAGCAAGAATGAAGATGACGAGGAGAAACTAGAGTGCTTTGAGGAATTGGAAGAGTCTCTGGAGGAATCCATTGAGAAATGGGAAGATGCAGAAGACATGTAAATCTTCAATCAGTACATTATGAAGTTGAGGCAGTTACTTGCGGGTAGCTGCCTTTCTACGTTATTCTAAGGCCGTTGTAAGAAAATTACATGTCAAGCGGCACAAAAGATAACTGACTGTGCGACTTATACGCCACGGAAATGAGACTCTGGAAAACTTAGGGAACCACACTTCCCTAAGTTTTCTACGTTTAGAGGCTCATTGCAGTGTTCGGCGTATCGGAGACACAGCAGTTACTTTTGTGTTGCTTGACACAAAGAATGTTTGGTATAACGTAACACAGAGATTCTTATTGACATCCACCCGCAAAAAATATATCATGTAGTAAGTGATTTTATAGATTTTGACTGATAAAGAAAAGAGGAATACTATGGCACTTAGTAAGAAGCCTGTGACAGGCATGAAGGATATTTTGCCCGAGGAGATGCAGATTCGTGATTATGTAATCGGTGTGATTAAGGAGACCTACGGAAAGTTCGGTTTTACTTCCATTGAGACACCTTGCATGGAGCATATTGAAAATTTGACCAATAAACAGGGTGGCGACAATGAAAAGCTGATTTTTAAGATTTTGAAGCGTGGAGAGAAGCTGAATGTGGAGGCTGCAACCACGGAGGCTGAAGTTGTGGACGGCGGTTTGCGCTACGATTTGACGGTGCCTTTGGTGCGTTATTATTCCAATAATTCAGCACAGCTTCCTTCTCCCTTTAAGGCATTACAGATGGGGAATGTATGGCGTGCCGACAGACCGCAGAGAGGTCGTTATCGCCAGTTTATGCAGTGTGATATTGATATTTTCGGAGAACCCTCCAATTTGGCGGAAATCGAGCTGATTTTGGCAACCACCACCACATTGGGTAAGCTTGGTTTCAAAAATTTTGAAATCCGTATCAATGACAGACAAATCTTAAAGGCAATGGCTGCTTACAGTGGTTTTGCAGAGGAAGATTATGATAATGTATTCATCACCTTAGACAAGATGGACAAGATTGGTCTCGAGGGTGTAGAAAAAGAACTTCTGGAAAACGACTTTGCGCAGGAATGTGTAGACAAGTATCTGGAGCTTTACAGAGGGCTTGAGAGCGCAGAGAATGGTGTGGCATATCTGGCAGAGAAGCTTGCAGGCGTGCTTGATGCATCTGTGGCAGAGGGCTTGCAGGAAATTATTGACAGTGTGGAGACTACCAAAGCGGCTGACTTTAAGATGGTGTTTGATGCTACCTTAGTGCGTGGTATGTCCTATTACACCGGAACCATTTTTGAAATTGCCATACCCGAATTTGGCGGCAGCTGCGGTGGCGGTGGCAGATACGACAAGATGGTAGGCAAATTTACCGGAAATGATGTGCCTGCTTGTGGATTTTCCATCGGTTTTGAGCGTATTATCCTGCTTTTGATGGAGAGTGGTTTCCAGATTCCCGGAAAGCCCCAAAAGGTAGCATACCTGATTGAAAAGGGTGTTGGCGGTGACAGATTATGTGAAGTAATCGCACAGGCGCAGGCTGCCCGCAAGGATGGTACACAAGTGCTGGTAGCCCGTATGAACAAGAACAAGAAGTTCCAGAAGGAGCAGCTTACCGCGGAAGGCTACGAGGAGTTTGTAGAGTTTTACAAGGAAGCACTAAAGAATTAGCCTGAGGTGCGTATGCAATTGTAAGAGTAGAAGATTCAATTAGAAGATAGAATAGTAGAGCCGAATAAGGCAGGAATGAGGAAGAATTATGGCAGAATCAATGAAAGGTCTTAAGAGAACACACCGCTGCGGCGAGCTTTCCGCAGCCAATGTAGGTGAAGAAGTAACCGTCATGGGATGGGTACAGAAGCAAAGAAACAAGGGTGGTATTATCTTTGTTGATTTGCGTGACCGTGCCGGTATTTTACAGGTGATTTTTGAGGAGAGCGACTGCGGCGCAGAGAATTTTGAAAAGGCTGAGAAGCTGAGAAGTGAATTCGTTGTGGCAGTTGTTGGTAAGGTGACCAAGCGTGAGGGCGCAGTCAATGAAAACCTTGCTACCGGTGAGATTGAAGTGCGTGCAACACACTTGCGCATTTTGTCCGAGGCGCAGACCCCTCCTTTCCCCATTGAAGCGGATTCCAAGACCAAGGAAGAGCTTCGCTTAAAATACCGTTATCTGGATTTGAGAAGACCTGACTTGCAGAGGAATCTGATTTTGAGAAGCAAGATTGTAAATACAATCCGCAACTTCATGAGTGATGAAGGATTTTTGGAGATTGAGACTCCTATTTTGAATAAATCTACCCCGGAGGGAGCAAGAGACTATCTGGTGCCCAGCCGTGTGCATCCCGGTACCTTTTATGCCCTGCCTCAGTCACCTCAGATTTTCAAGCAGCTTCTGATGTGCTCCGGCTACGACAGATATTTCCAGATTGCAAAGTGCTTCCGTGACGAGGATTTGCGTGCGGACAGACAGCCCGAGTTTACCCAGGTTGACCTTGAGATGTCCTTTGCGGATGTGGATGATGTAATCGACGCTACCGAGAGAATGGTGGCAAACGTTTGCAAGGAGGCTATCGGTCTGGATGTACAGCTTCCCATTATGCGTATGACCTGGGATGAGGCTATGAACCGTTATGGTTCCGATAAGCCTGATACCCGTTTCGGTATGGAGCTTGTGGATGTTTCTGAGACTGTAAAGGACTGTGGCTTCGGTGTGTTTACCGGTGCTTTGGAAAACGGCGGCAGTGTGCGCGGTATCAATGTAAAAGGACAGGCTGAAATGCCCAGAAAGAAGATTGATGCGCTGGTTGAGTTTGCAAAGGGCTACGGTGTAAAGGGCCTGGCATATCTTGGTGTATTGCCTGACGGAACCTACAAGTCTTCCTTTGCAAAGTTTATGACAGAGGATGAGTTGAAGGCGTTGGTTGAGAAGATGGGCGGTGAGCCGGGCGACTTACTGCTGTTTGCGGCTGATAAATTGAAGCTTGTTTGGTCCGTACTTGGTGCACTTCGTATTGAGGTGGCAAAGCAGCTTGATATAATCGATAACAACAAGTTTAACTTCCTGTGGGTAACTGAGTTCCCTGAGTTTGAGTGGAGCGAGGAGGATGAGAGATGGGTAGCAATGCATCATCCCTTCACCATGCCCATGGAGGAGGATGTACAGTATCTGGTTTCTGACCCTGAGCGTGTACGTACCAAGGCTTATGATATCGTATTGAACGGTGTTGAGCTGGGAGGCGGCAGTGTGAGAATCTTCCAGAGTGATGTACAGGAGAAGATGTTTGAGGCACTTGGCTTTACCAATGAAGAGGCACATGAGAAGTTTGGTTTCCTCTTGGATGCATTCAAGTATGGTGTACCTCCTCATGCAGGTCTGGCAATCGGTTTGGACCGTTTTGTTATGTTGCTTGTGAAGGCTGACAATATCCGTGAGGTTATCGCATTCCCCAAGGTGAAGGATGCATCCTGTCTGATGTCAGAGGCACCCGGTGTGGTGGATGCAAAGCAGCTTGAAGAACTGTATTTGCAGACTGTGGCAGTAGAAGCAAAAGAGTCTGAGGCAGAATAATTATAACTATCATAAGGCCGGTAAAGTGGCGAGAACGCTTCTTAGCCGGCCTTAATTTATGAAAGAGGCGTAAGATGGAAAAGCGGTATCTGCTCTCTGTAAAGCCCCTGCTTATGGATGAGGAGTTTCTTTGCAGAGCCTGTGAAAAACTGGATACAGAGCGTAAAAAGAAGGTGCAGCGGATAAAGGCAAGGGAGGCAAAAGCTCAGAGCGTGGGCGCAGGACTGTTGTTGCAATATGTGGTGCAAAAGATTGGCGGTCGGGACTACATGGTGCAGGATAAGTGTGTGTCCGGGAAGCATACATCCGTGGAATGTGCATGTGGGGAGCCGGAAAGCGTTTTGCAACCATGTCTTGAGGAATTCAACATAGAGGAGCTCCTCAAAGAGTTACAGTCTCCCGTGGAAATTGACTATACCTACGGCAGATTGGGCAAACCGTACTTTAAAAACCTGCCATGGTATTTCAGTATGTCACATTCCGGAGAATATGTTTTCTGTGCGGTATCTGATGAGGAAATCGGTGCAGATATTCAGATGTGTAAGCCCCTTAAGAATCATCATCTGGGAAAACGGTATTTTACAGAGCGGGAGCAGCAGCTTTTAGAGTGGAAGACAGAGGAAGAGCGGCAAAAATTATTTTATCGTCTATGGACGAAAAAGGAAGCTTATGGTAAGCTTACGGGAGACGGTATCGGTGATGCGGTAGGACTGGATACACAAGAGCTATCAGAAAGCGTATTGTGGGAAGAGTGGTATCTAAAGAAGGGCTACAGTATTGCGGTCTGCCGGTATCGGAAGGAATAAGGTGGGTAAGAAGCATATGAAACGATTGTTGATATACTTAAAAGACTATAAAAAGGAATCCGTACTGGCTCCTTTGTTTAAGCTGTTGGAGGCATTTTTTGAGCTGATGGTGCCTCTTGTTATGGCGAATATTATTGATAAGGGTATCTTACATAAGGACCATCCGTACATTTTGAAGATGGGTCTGTGCCTTGTGGCGCTTGCGTTAATCGGTCTTGTGGCTGCCATCACGGCACAGTTTTTTGCAGCAAGAGCAGCGGTTGGCTTTGCTACCAAGCTTAGAACCGCACTGTTTGGACATATTCAGGGGTTGAACTTTACCAATATTGACAAGGCAGGCTCATCCACCATGATTACCCGTATGACCAGCGATATCAATCAGGTGCAGAACGGTGTAAATATGGTGCTTCGTCTGTTTTTGCGTTCCCCCATAATCGTGTTCGGAGCAATGATTATGGCATTCACCATTGATGTAGAATCCGCGCTGGTATTTGTGATAGCGATTCCGGTTTTAGCAATCGTGGTATTTGGTATTATGGTATGGACCATTCCCTACTACAAAAAGGTGCAGGGGCGATTGGACAAGGTACTTGGTATTACCAGAGAGAATCTGACCGGTGTCCGCGTTATCCGTGCATTCCACAGGGAAGCAGAGGAACAGGAGCAGTTTGAAGAAGAAAATCAGACACTTGCCACATTGCAGAAGTTTGTGGGCAAAATCAGTGCCTGCATGAATCCCGTGACTTACATCATTGTGAATGGTGCTGCCATGGCGCTGATTTATTTGGGGGCTATCAAGGTAAATATCGGTGCCCTGTCCCAGGGTGAGGTTGTGGCGATTTTAAACTATATGTCCCAGATATTGGTGGAGCTTGTAAAGCTTGCCAGCCTGATTATTACAATTACAAAAGCGCTTGCCTGTGCGGACAGAGTGTCTGCGGTATTTGAGATACAGAATGGAGAGAACACAGCTGCGGTGAAAACGGGAGAAAGGTGCCCGCAGACGGACGAAACTGCAAAGTCAGAACCCTACCTTGTCTTTGACCATGTGTCTTTAACCTATGAGGGGGCGGGAGAAAAGACCCTTGAAAACATTCATTTTACGGTAAATAAAGGAGATACCATCGGCATTATCGGTGGTACCGGTTCCGGTAAGTCCTCCCTTGTGAATCTGTTGCCTGCCTTTTATCCGGTGACGGAGGGCAGTATCCGTCTGGAAGGAAAGGATTTAAAGGCATACTCTGAGGAGGAGCTTAGAAATCGCATCGGTGTGGTTCCCCAGAAGGCAGTACTGTTTAAGGGAACCATAAAAAGCAATCTTCTCTGGGGAAAGCAAAATGCTACGGAGGAAGAGATGTGGCAGGCACTTGAGATTGCCCAGGCAAAGGAGATTGTGGAGGGCAAGGATGGTAAGCTTGAGGCATCTGTCTCCCAGAACGGTAAGAATCTGTCCGGAGGTCAGAGGCAGCGTCTCACCATCGCGCGTGCGTTGATACGCAAGCCTGAGATTTTGATTTTGGATGATTCGGCTTCGGCTCTTGATTATGCTACGGATGCAAAGCTCCGCAAAGCATTGAAAACGCTGGAAGACAGCACCACAACCTTTATTGTTTCCCAGAGACCCTCCAGTATCTCTCATGCAGATAAGATTATTGTTCTGGATGACGGAGAGGTGGCAGGAATAGGTACTCATGAGGAGCTGCTTGCTTCCTGCGAGGTATATCAGGAAATTTACTATTCACAGTATGACAAGGAAAGTGCGGAGTAAACGGTGAAGGAAATGAGCAAATTTTCAACAGCAAAAAAAGTATTGAATTACATAAAAAAATATTGGTTTATGGTGGGCCTTTCCCTTGTTCTGGCAGCGGTGACAGTCATTCTGACCCTCTATATCCCCATCCTTACGGGTGATGCAGTGGACTTACTGTTGGGTAAGGGAATGGTGGACATGCAGGGGATTTGGCATATTCTTATAAAGATTGGAATTGCGGTACTTGCCACGGCCGTAGCCCAGTGGGTGATGAATACCTGTAACAATTATATTACTTATCAGGTGGTAAAGGATATCAGGGAGGATGCCTTCCGACATATTCACAAGCTGCCCTTAAAATATCTGGACGGTCATTCTACGGGAGATATTGTCAGCCGTGTCATTGCAGATGTGGATACCTTTGCGGACGGTCTTTTGATGGGCTTTACCCAGTTTTTTACGGGAGTGCTTACAATTATAGGTACGCTGGGATTTATGCTTATGACCAATATTCCCATAACCCTTGTGGTGGTATGTATTACGCCGGTGTCCTTCTTAGTGGCGAAATTCATTGCTACCAAGACCCATACCATGTTTACGGAGCAGTCAAAGACAAGGGGAGAGCAGACCGCGTTAATAGAGGAAATGGTTGGGAACCAAAAGATTGTAAAGACATTCTCCAGGGAAGAAGCGGTAAAGGAGCAATTTGAAGAAATCAATCAGAGACTGCAAAAGTGCTCTTTAAAAGCAATTTTCTTCTCCTCCATCACCAATCCTTCCACCCGTTTTGTAAACAGTCTGGTATATGCCGGAGTTGGTATTTTTGGTGCGTTTATTGCGATTTCAGGCGGTATCAGCGTGGGAAGACTTTCCTGTTTCCTAAGCTATGCAAACCAATATACCAAGCCTTTTAATGAGATTTCCGGCGTAATTACGGAACTACAGAATGCCTTTGTGTGTGCGGCACGTATTTTTGAACTGATGGAGGAAGCACCCCAGATACCGGATGCGGAGGATGCAGTAGTACTGACGGACCCTGCGGGAAACGTGGAGCTTTTCGATGTAAGCTTCAGCTATGTGCCGGAAAAGAAACTGATAGAAAATTTCAATTTACAGGTAAAGCCGGGACAGAGAGTAGCTATCGTAGGACCTACGGGTTGCGGAAAGACGACGGTCATCAATCTGTTAATGCGCTTCTATGATATAAACAGCGGCAGTATTTCGGTAGAGGGTGAGGATATCCGAAATATCACCAGAGGCAGTCTGCGCACCAATTACGGTATGGTGCTGCAGGAGACGTGGTTACGTGCCGGAAGTATCCGTGACAATATCCGTATGGGTAAACCGGAAGCTACAGAGGAAGAGGTGATTGCAGCAGCGAAGGCTGCCCATGCACACAGCTTTATCAAGCGTCTTCCGAACGGATACGACACGGTGATTACAGAGGACGGTGGAAGCCTGTCCCAGGGACAAAAGCAGCTTTTATGTATTGCAAGAGTAATGCTTTGTCTGCCGCCCATGCTCATATTGGATGAAGCAACCTCCTCCATTGATACCAGAACGGAGATAAAAATTCAGAATGCCTTCGCTACCATGATGAAGGGAAGAACCAGCTTCATCGTAGCCCACAGACTTTCCACTATCAGGGAAGCGGATGTAATTTTAGTCATGAAGGACGGCAATATTATAGAACAGGGCAATCACAAATCCCTTCTTGCAAAGGGTGGGTTTTACGCAGAATTGTACAATGCCCGCTAACTGTATAATGCACAGATTTGATGCCTCCGGCATAGCATATAGAAAGCTATGTTGGAGGCTTTTTTATGGCACTTGTGGTTTTGGATGCCGGTCACGGCGGTAACAATCCCGGAGCGGTTTACAACGGACGAAGGGAAAAGGATGACGTGCTTGCCCTAACTCTTGCAGTGGGTGATATTTTAGAGCAAAACGGAGTGGATGTGTATTATACCAGAACCTCTGATGTATATGAATCCCCCTATCAGAAGGCGATGGAGGGAAATGCAGTGGGAGCGGACTATTTTGTATCCATTCATCGCAATTCCAGCCCCTATCCCAATCAGTATACGGGAATTGAAAGCCTGGTTTTCAGTCAATACGGAGAGGCTGCAAGATTGGCAGAAAATATTAACGAACAGCTTACGCAGGTGGGTTTTGCCGACCAGGGCGTGAATGAGCGTACCAATCTGGTGGTGTTAAACAGGACACAGATGCCCTCGGTGCTGGTGGAGGCAGGTTTCATCAACACGGATGCCGACAACGCCTTGTTTGATGAGCGTTTTAGTGAGATTGCACAGGCAATTGCCGATGGGATTTTGACAACTCTGGGGACGGCTTAATCCGTCCCGGAGTTCCTGTCCTTTCTTGCCGGGCCGTCAAGCAGTGTACCGTCAGCTTCGAAGCGGGAGCCGTGGCAGGGGCAGTCATAGGTATTTTCCACGGGGTTATACTCCAGACTGCACCCCATGTGAGAGCATCGCTTCCCGGGAGTGAGCAGGGAAGCAGTACTGGTACCAAGCTCTGTAAAAAGATTTCGCACGGCGGTGCGGGTGAGTGCGCGCCCCGGAGCATAGAGAGCTGCATAGGGGGTGGGACGTTTGCAAATTAAGTTCGTGAGAAGTCTTGCGGCTGTCATGGAGGTAGTCATGCCCCATTTCCCAAACCCGGTAGCTACATACCAGTAGGGTCTGAAAACAGAATATTGCCCAATCAAAGGAAGTCGATCCAGGGTGATGCAATCCTGTGCGGACCATTTGTCTGTGACAGGGCTTCCGGGAAAATATTGTCCGGCCAGCATTTTAAGATTTTCATAAGGACATCCGATAGGACCTTTTCCGGTACGGTGCCCGCCACCTCCTAAGAGGATGGTGTCTTGGAAGGTTCTGATGGAAGGAGTGTCGGCGTCCAGACCGTAGAACATTCCGGGAGGCAGCTTGTCCTGTGTATTGGTACAGGAAAGAGCAACTGTGTAGGAACGCTCCTGATGCATCTTTAGAAAGTAAAAGCCGGGTACAATCAAAAATGGGTAATGACATGCAAAAATAATGTAGTCTGCCCGGACAGTGTGATTGTCGGTGAAGATTTCGTGCTTATACACCTTAAGTACCTTTGTATGTTCATAGACAGTTAAATTCCTTGCCACTGCGTCAAGAAAATGCAGGGGGTGGAACTGCGCCTGACCGGACAGACACAGAGCAGTATATTCCCCCTTGGAGTACAGGGAGGAAGGGATAGAAAGCTGCTTGTAGGCGGTATGTTCTCTTTCAAGAGTCAGTTTGCCGGAGGGTGATTTGCTGTAAAGGCAGGAGGGAAGACGCTCAAAATGACAGGGAATGGATAGTTCCCTTATCAGTGCTTCATAGTCTTCGATTGCCTGCATTCCTGCTTCTGCGTACAAGTGAGCGTGAGCCGGATGGTTTGTCTGTAAAAGCTCCTGATAGATGGGACCGTGCTGCCATGTGATTTTTGCGGTGGTTAAGTGAGTCTGACCGCTTCCTATGGTGTTAGCCTCCAATACAACGGTTTCTATTCCCTGCTTTTGTAAAAAGTAAGCGGTGAGAATGCCGCATAATCCGCCTCCGATGACAACAGCCTCGGCTGTGATATCCCGGTTGAGTGTCTGAAAGGTAGTGAAGTTTCCTTCCTTTTCCCATATTGATTGCATATAGCACCTCCGTTAGTTGGTATATTTTAGTTTGATGTAAGCTTTAGCAGAATATACTAAAAAAGGAAAATTTTACATAACCTTTACCTGCTGCGACTATATTTTTTACAAAGATGCATTACTATGAAGAGGAAATGAAAATAAGTTTGTAATAAGGAGAGTACATTTATGGATTTTTTTGATTTTCTTACCATGGTAGGCGGTTTGGCGCTGTTTTTGTACGGAATGAATCTGCTTGGTGACGGTCTTTCCAAATCATCGGGCGGACGATTGGAACATATTTTGGAAAAGCTTACAAGCAATCCCATAAAGGCGGTTTTAGTGGGAACAGGAGTGACTGCGGTAATTCAGTCATCCTCTGCCACGACAGTTATGGTGGTAGGCTTTGTAAACTCCGGCATCATGAAGCTGGAGCAGGCAGTTGGTATTATTATGGGAGCCAATATCGGTACGACAGTGACCTCATGGTTATTGAGCTTAGTAGGACTTGAAAGTTCTTCCTTCTTTATTCAGATGTTGAAGCCCACATCCTTTTCACCTATTCTTGCAATTGTGGGTGTGGCTGCTATTATGTTTTCCAAAAGGGATGGACTGAAAAATGTAGCAACGATTATGCTGGGATTTGCGATTCTGATGTTTGGTATGGATACAATGAGCAGTGCGGTAAAGCCTCTTGCGGATGTGCCGGAATTTACAGGTATTCTGACTAAATTTGCCAATCCCATTTTGGGACTTTTAGCAGGTACAATACTGACGGCTGTGATTCAGTCATCCTCAGCATCCATCGGTATTTTACAGGCGCTTTGTGTAACAGGTGCAGTAGGATACGGTGCTGCCATTCCCATTATCATGGGACAGAATATCGGAACCTGCGTCACTGCCATGATTTCAGGTGTGGGTGCATCCAAAAACGCCAGAAGAGCTGCTCTTGTGCACTTGTATTTTAATATAATAGGTACTACTGTGTTTATGGGTGTTTTTTACACAATCAATCTGTTTTCACCGTTCGCATTTTTGCAGGATGCGGCGACTCCGCTGGGAATTGCTGTGATACACAGTGTATTTAATGTGGCGGCTACCATTTGCCTGATGCCGTTTTCAAAGCTGTTGGTTAAGCTTGCATGCTTAACCATCAAGGATGAGGACAAGCAACAGGAGATAAATATGGAGGAAAAAGCGCTTCATCTTTTGGATAGCCGTTTTCTGGATACACCTGCTTATGCGGTGGAGCAGAGTAAAAATGTAGCTGTGGCAATGGCGGGACTTGCAGAGGAAGCCATGAATTTATCCATGGAGCTGTTGCATAATTACGATGAAGAAAAAGCAAAACGTGTGGTAAATCTGGAATCTGAGGTAGATAAATATGAGGATGAGCTTGGAAGCTATCTGGTAAAGCTAAGCGCAAAGGATTTGTCAGGAAGAGACAATCATACCTTAAATACCCTGCTTCACTGTATTGGTGATTTTGAGCGTATTTCGGACCATGCGAGAAATATCAAGGAAGCGGCAGAGGAGATGCATCAGAAAGGACTTGCTTTTTCCGACAGTGCAAGAGAAGAACTGGCTGTGTTTGAAAAGGCAATCCACGAAATTTTGAAGGTGACTATGCTTGGCTTTGCGGAGGAGGATGTAAAGCTTGCAGGGCAGGTAGAGCCAATAGAAGAAGTAATTGACGATTTGCAGATAGATATGAAACAACGTCATATCAGACGCCTGCGCGAGGGTAACTGTACTATTGAGATGGGCTTTATTCTGGCGGATATTACCACCAATTTTGAGAGAGTAGCAGACCACTGTTCCAATATTGCAGTTTGTCTTTTACAGACGGGTGAGGATGAATACGATCCTCACGCTTATCTTGGTGAGTTGAAGAGAGATAAAAATGCAGATTTTGCACATATGGTGGACGGTTACAGAGCAAGATACAGACTTCCTTAAGATTTTGCTTGCGAAGGCAAAAAAGATGCTATAAAGTAATAGTGTAAAGAGTATATTTGATTGCGGATATGGAGGCACAGGATGGCACTGATTTATATTGTGGAAGACGATAAAAGTATTCGTGAAATTGAAACCTTTGCACTGGGGAATGTCGGATATGACGTAAAGGATTTTGCCAGTGCCGGAGAATTTTATAAGACACTTGATGTGCGTAAACCTGATTTGATATTGCTGGATATTATGCTCCCGGATGAGGATGGTCTTGCAATTGTAAAGAAACTGCGTAAATGGGAGGAAACGAGACAGCTTCCCATTATCATGGTGACGGCGAAAACCACGGAGATAGACAAGGTCAAGGGTCTTGATATGGGAGCGGATGACTACATGACAAAGCCCTTTGGTGTCATGGAGCTGATTTCCAGAGTGAAGGCACTCCTTCGGAGAAGTACGAAGGTACAGACTGAGGAGCGTGTGCTTCAGATTGGTGAGATTGTGTTAAACAGGGATAAGCATACTGTGTCCGTGAAAGGGAAAGTGTGTGACTTAACCTACAAGGAATACGAGCTCTTAAAGCTTTTGATGAAAAACGCAGGAATCGTTGCCACCAGAGAGACTATTTTGGACAGGGTCTGGGGAATTGATTTTGAAGGGGAATCGCGTACCTTGGATATGCATATCAAAAATCTGCGCCAAAAGCTTATGGAAGAGGGCTGTCGGATTAAGACTGTGCGTAATGTAGGATACATTATGGATGTATAGGGGAAGTGTATGAAGAAAAAGATTTACAGAACACTGGTATTGATTGCGGGACTTGCCATTTTTATTACCATGCTGTTACTTACTGTTTTGTATTGCGATTTGTTTAGTTCTCAGGTTGTGGAGGAGGGAGGCGGCCTTGCATTTGACGATTTATTGCTCAAAGCACTTCCCGGACTTTTGGCGGTGTTTGGGGTACTGATTGTTTTGTGCCTTGTGATTGCGAAGCTGCTCACTGCCAATCTGTTATCCCCCATAGAAAAGCTGACTGAAAATTTTGAGGAATATGACAGTAAAGCAGATTATGAGGAACTAACGCCTTTTGTAGAGATGATAAAGAGACAGCATTATGATATCTTGAGCAATGCCAAGATGCGTCAGGAGTTTACTGCCAATGTGTCTCATGAATTAAAGACACCGCTTACAGCAATCTCCGGGTATGCAGAATTAATCGAGACCGGTATGGCATCGGAGAAGGATGTGGTGCGCTTTGCAAACGGTATTCACAGCAGTGCCAACAGACTGTTGACACTGATAAACGACACCATTCGCCTCTCTGAGCTTGACGGTAATACGGAAGAAGTTTTATTTGAAAGGCTCAATCTGTACGAGCTTGCACAAAATTGTGTAGAAATGCTCCGGTTTAATGCTAAGAAGCATCAGGTATCTCTGACGCTTTCCGGAAGGGACTGCTACATATTGGGCGGAAGACAGATGATGGAGGAGCTTTTGTATAACCTCTGTGACAATGCCATCCGGTATAACAATAAGGACGGCTCAGTACATGTGAAGGTGTACTCGGAGCAGGGGGCTACCGTCCTTGAGGTGGCGGATACCGGAATCGGCATCCCCGCAGAGCACCAGACAAGAATTTTTGAACGTTTTTACAGGGTGGATAAAAGCCGCTCCAAATCCACCGGCGGCACGGGTCTTGGACTTGCCATTGTAAAGCATATTGTGGCCAAACATGAAGCCAGAATGGAGCTTACCAGCAAGGAAGGGAAAGGGACGACCATAAGGGTGATTTTTTCGATGGAATAAGAGTGCAGGACTGCCGTCGGGCAGTCCTTTTTGTTACAATTTACAGCAATAAATGATAAGTAAACAGCATATTTTAAGAAGCAATTTTCCGACAATTAAGATAAAATTATTGTGGGTAGTAATTACAAATTTTAACATTGGAGGAAGAATATGAAAAAGCAAAATTACCGTAATGTTTTTGCAGAAATCGGCAAAAGCGAGCAGGAGATTAACGACAGACTGAAGGAAGTGGTAAATGAGTTTTTCTATGGCAAAGACAAGGTATATTTCCCTGTGGGAGATGACATGGCTTACATAGAGGATACCGGCAACCACGATGCAAGAACAGAAGGTATGTCATATGGTATGATGATGTGTGTGCAGCTTGACATGAAGGAGGAGTTTGACCGTCTCTGGAAGTGGGCAAAGACATACATGTATATGGACCGGGGCCGCAACGAAGGCTATTTTGCATGGTCCTGTCAGGTGACCGGAGAGAAGAACGCATACGGTCCCGCACCTGACGGTGAGGAATTCTTTGCGATGTCCCTATTTTTTGCTTCTCACAGATGGGGAGATGGTGAAGGTATCTTTAACTATTCCGAGCAGGCAAAGGAAATTTTAAAGGCATGTATCCACAAGGGCGAGAATGGCAGAGAAGGTGCACCTATGTGGAACCATGATAACAAGCAGATTTTATTTGTTCCCGGCAGTGATTTTACAGATGCATCCTATCATCTGCCCCATTTCTATGAGCTGTTTGCACAGTGGGCATATGAGGAGGACAGAGCGTTTTTTGCTGAGGCTGTAAAGGCAAGCCGTGATTATCTTGCAAAGGCATGTCACCCCGTGTCCGGTATGAATCCTGAGTACGGAGAGTTCGACGGTTCACCTATGAGCAGACAGCTTCCATGGGGAGGAGACCGCCATGACTGGTTCTATAGTGATGCTTATCGTACCGCTGCCAATATCGGGCTTGATTATGAGTGGTGCGGAGAGGATGCAGGACAGAGAGTGGCAGCAGAGCGTCTGCAGTATTGCCTGGGTGTGACACACAAGGAGAATCCCTACCGTATTTTTGAGGTGGATGGTACTCCCATTGATAAAGAGGCATTGCATCCCATCGGTATTTTGGCAACCACAGCACAGGCTTCCCTTGCAGTAGAAGGACCGCTTACTCTGGATAACGAAGATGCAACCAAGGCATTGGCAGCAGAATGGGTTGAGAGATTCTGGAATGAGCCTATGCGTAAGGGCAACAGAAGATATTATGATAACTGCTTGTATATGTTTGCATTTTTGGCACTCAGCGGCAATTATCGTATGTGGTAATAAAATGAGTTTTAGGAGGACAGTAGCATGACAGGACCGAAAGCACCAAAGGACCCCACAGCCAAAGGCAGCAGCTTTTATGTGTGCAGACAAAAAGGCGTGGCAGGAAATCCTACCCATGACGGCAGAGGAGTACAGTTTATTTATTTGGACGGCGGGCGTCTGATTACCTTTGCCAGAATGATTGGCAATGTGGAAGATGAAAAAATGCTTGATAATCTGACCAAAGCAGAAGGTTTTATGAATATGGTGGCAGGTATCGGTGTCACGGTAGAGTCAGATGATAGGGACAAGGACGTGGATTTTGTCTTCCAAATGTATGGAAAGACGGACCCCAACAATTCCGGAACTACCATAAAGGTACCCTGTAAGCCTGATGGCATGGAGCAGATAATCTGGCTGGATGATTTTACATGGTCTGAGGATGATGCCAATCCCGGACAGTTCCGCTTTGAATTCAAGGAGGCCGGACAGCTTGCTACGGTAGATATCAGATTTTACCTGCGTGAAGGCTATACAGCTCCTGAGCAGGAGGAGTACAACAAGGTAGATACTGCTTCCGAGGATTATCAGAAGATGATTAAGCGCTCTCTGGTACAGACCGGTAACAATTACCGTTTGAAGAGAGTGATTGAGAAGGCAAAGCGGGGAGAGGATGTGACTATCGCTTTTATCGGTGGTTCCATTACCCAGGGCGCCGGAGCTATCCCTATCAATACCAAGAGCTATGCATATCAGACTTGGGAGAAATTCAAGGAAGCCTTCGGCTGCGGAGATAATGTACATCTGATTAAGGCAGGTGTGGGTGGTACGCCTTCCGAGCTTGGCATGATTCGTTTTGAAAGAGATGTACTCAGGGAAGGCGCCGTGATGCCGGACCTGGTTGTAATTGAATTTGCTGTAAACGATGCCGGAGACGAGACCAATGGACGTTGCTATGAGTGTCTGGTGAGAAAGGCACTTGCTCTCTCTGAGGATACCGCAGTGATGCTGTTATTCTGCGTATTCGTAAACGACTGGAATTTGCAGGACAGACTCGCTCCTGTGGGCGAGCGCTATGACCTTCCCATGGTCAGTGCAAAGGATGCGGTTGTGCCTCAGTTCTACTTAAAGAACGGCGAGGGAAGAGTGCTCAATAAGAGCCAGTTCTTCTACGATACCTTCCATCCCACCAATATGGGGCATATGATTATGGCGGACGGTCTTGTACATCTGATGAAAGAGGTTGATAAGCAGGAACTTGATGAAGTGTATACATGGGAGGACAGAGAGCCCGTATTTGGTACGGATTTTACCAATGTGCGTCTCCTTGATAAGCACACCAATGCAGATAAAATATTGTGGATTGAGGAAGGTAGCTTCTGTGAGACCGATAAGGAGCTGCAGGGTGTGGAGATGGATGCTGATTTCGGTCAGACCCCCGAGTTCCCCTACAACTGGCAGCACGTGTCCGGCTCTGAGCCTTTCCGCATGAAGATTAACTGCAAGGCACTTTTGTTCGTGGGTAAGGATTCCGGTGACATTCATTCCGGCAAGGTTAGTGTGCGTGTGGACGGTGAAGAAAAGCTTACCTTTGACCCCAGAGCAGTAGGCTGGACCCATTGCAGTCCGTACATATTGTTCACCGAAGAGGAGAGCAGGGAGCATTTGATAGAGGTTTCTGTTCTTCCCGGTGATGAGGAAAAGAAGGTTACCATATTAGGCTTTGGCTTTGTGGAATAGATCTGGAATAGGATGGAGAAAAATATGAAAAAGACAATGACGTTAGCCGGAAATGGCAAGGCATTGCCGTTTTTGGTAGAAGATAGCGCCTACGAAGGCGTTAAGAGAATTGCTGCAAAGGTAGCAAAAGATGTTGAAAAGGTCAGCGGCATATTGCCTGAACTTGTGGCTTCTGTGGATGCCTTGCAGGACACACAGGTGGTATTTTGTGCCACTCTCGGACAGAGCGTACTTGTTGACGAGTTGGTGAAGTCCGGTAAAATCAATTGTACAGATATTACAGGAAAGCGCGAAGTATTTGGATTGTTTCTCGTAGAGGAACCTTTTGCAGGTGTGGATTATGCCCTTGTGATTGTGGGAAGCGACAAGCTTGGCACCATCTACGGTATGTTTGCACTTTCAGAGTATATCGGTGTATCTGCAATGTGTGATTTCGGAGATGCGGAGCCCCTGCATCAGGATACTTTGGTGCTTGAAGAGGATATTGAGAAAGTTTCCAAGGAACCCAGCGTAAAGTACAGAGGCTTCTTTATCAATGATGAGTGGCCCTGCTTCGGTAATTGGACCTTTTCTCACTACGGCGGATTTACAGCCGAGATGTATGACCATGTGTTTGAATTCCTGCTTCGTATGAAGGGTAATTATATGTGGCCCGCAATGTGGACCTCTTCCTTCCCCTTGGACGGACCGGGCAGCCTGAATGAAGAGTTGGCTGATATGTATGGCATTACCATCGCATACTCCCACCACGAGCCCTGCCTGCGCGCCAGCGAGGAGTGGGACAAGGTGAGAGGCGAGGATTCTCCCTATGGCAATGAGTGGAATTACTATACCAACAGCGAGGGGTTGTCCAGATATTGGGCGGATGCTTTAAAGAGAAGCGGTAAGTATAAGCACCTGATTACCATCGGTATGAGAGGCGAGCGCGACAGCTCCATGCTGGGACCGGATGCGACCTTAAAAGACAATATTGATTTGTTGAAGGATATTATTACCAAACAGCGTCAGCTGATTAAGGAGCATGTAAATGAGGATGTGGACAGTGTTCCCCAGCTTCTTGCTCTTTACAAGGAGGTAGAAGCATACTTCTATGGTGATGAGAATACCGAGGGCTTAAAGGAGTGGGATGAGCTTGACAATGTCATTCTCATGCTCTGTGAGGATAACTTTGGTCATATGAGAACCCTGCCTACCGAGGAAATGCGTTCCCACAAGGGCGGCTTTGGTATGTATTATCATTTTGATTACCATGGCGGACCGGTTTCCTATGAGTGGATGCCCTCCTCACCCTTTGCTCTTACCTGGGAGCAGATGACAATGGCTTATGATTACGGTATTAAGGATGTTTGGATTGTAAATGTGGGCGATTTGAAGGGTAACGAGGTTGCGCTTAATTATTTCCTGACCTTAGCTTATGATTTTGAGACATGGGGAAGCAGTGCACCCAACAGCTGGAAAACATATCTGGCACAGTGGGTGGATAAGACCTTCCCGGGTGCAGAGCCTGCCCTTCGTGAGAAGATGGCTAGGGTGTATATCGATTTTGTAAACATGAATGCTACACGCAGACCGGAGGCGCTTCGCGCAGGCATATATCATCCCTGTCACTTTAATGAGACTGACAGAATGCTTGCCCTTGCTGACAGCATAGAAAAGCTCAATGAAGAGGTGTATGCGGCGCTTGAGGGCGTGACAAAGCAGGCATATTACAGCATGCTTTATTATCCGGCAAAGATTAGCGTAAATCTGGTTCGCATGCATCTGTATGCGGGCAAGAATGCGTTTTATGCCGGACAGGGCAGAAAGATTGCCAACAAGTACGGCGAGCTTATGGCAGAATGCATCAAAGAGGACAGACGCCTTTCTGAGGAATTCGGTGCCTTTAGAGACGGTAAGTGGAAGGGTATGGAGCTGGAGAAGCATGTGGGCTTTACCTCCTGGAATGACGACGGCTGGAAATACCCCGTGAGAATGTATGTGGAGCCGGTAACGGAAGCCCGCATGAGTGTGTCCAGAGCAGATGAGCCCATGCTGTATGTAAAGGTGTACGGACCGCCAAGATGTATCAGGGTGCATGATTTCCTTTCTGAGGGAGTAAGCGAGGTTGCACTGGAAATCAGCAATGACGGCGTAGGAAGTTTGAAATACGAAATAACTGCAGAAGGTGACTTGCCGGCATGGCTTAGCTTATCCTCCATGAAGGGTGAGGTAGAAGACCTTTGCCGAATTGAAATCACCTGCGACAGAGATAAGCTTACCGGCAAAGAAGAGACTGTCAAGCTGATGATTAGCGACGGTGATACCCGTGTGGCCGTGGAAATCAAGGCAAAGAAGACGGATGTGGAGGCACTTCCCGCCATGACCTTCCTTGATACCTGTGGTGTGATTACCATGGAGGCAAATCATTATGCAAGGAAAGAAGCGGTGGCTGATGGCTCCTTTGAGCTTCTGAAGGATTACGGCAGAAGCGGTAACGGTATGAAGGTATTCCCTTCCACCTCTGATTTCGACAAGAAGGATGAGAAGCCTGCTATTACCTATTCCTTCGTGATTCCTAAAGAGGGAGATTACAGAGTGGAGGTTTGGACCACTCCCACCAACTCCTTACAGAGCAGACGTCCTCTGCAGGCTGAGATTACAGCCGCAAATGGTCAGTGTAAGACCTTAGAAATCCTCAGCGCAAACTACCGCGGTGGTGAAAACAGTGATTGGCAGTGGTGTCAGGGGGCTTTGGAGCAAATCCGTAAGACTGCGACTGAGTTACATTTCGCTGAGGGTGTACAGGAGCTGACCATAAAGGCAATGGAGGCCGGTATGGTGCTTGAGAGAATTCTGATTTATCCCAAGGAGATGAAACTTAAGGACTCCTATCTGGGACCTTTGGAGAGCTTCTACAAGGAATAAGCAAATAAATATATTATGAAAGAGAGGATTTTTCAATGAGCGTATTCGCAAAAAACCCTATTATGCCGGGATTTTATCCCGATCCTACAGCATGTGCCGTAGGAGATGATTACTATTTGGTATGCTCTACCTTTGCATACTTCCCCGGTCTTCCCGTGTTACACAGCAAGGACCTGGCACATTGGGAGCAGATTGGTAATGTACTTGACAGAGAGTCACAGCTGCCGCTTGAAAGAGCACAGCACTCTCAGGGTCTGTTTGCACCCACTATCCGTTACTATGACGGAACATTCTATGTAATTTGTACCAATGTATCCCACGGCGGTAACTTTATTGTAACTGCTACCGATCCTGCTGGTCCCTGGTCCGAGCCTTATTACATAGAGGGAGCTGACGGTATTGACCCCAGCCTGTTCTTCGACGAGGATGGAAAGTGTTACTACATCGGAACACATCCCAATCCCGACGGCGTTAAGTACAACGGAGACTGGTTTATCTGGATTCAGGAGCTTGATATTAAAGAGATGAAGCTGGTTGGCGAGAAGAAGGATGTATGGAACGGTTCCATGCGTAACGTAATCTGGCCCGAGGGCCCTCATCTTTATCACATTGGTGAATACTACTACATCATGCATGCAGAGGGTGGTACCGGCCCTGATCACTGTGAGGCAGTTTGCCGAAGCAAGAATATCTGGGGACCTTATGAGAACTTCCCCAAGAACCCGATTATTACCCACAGACATCTTGGTAATGATTATCCCATCAAGTATGTTGGTCATGCAGATTTGTTTGAGACTCCCGCAGGTGAGTGGTACATGGTAATGCTGGCTGTCAGACCTCTTGAGAGATTTACCACCATGGGACGTGAGACCTTCCTTGCAAAGGTAACCTGGGAGGACGGCTGGCCGGTAGTAAATCCCGGCGTTGGTATGCTTACCGATGAAGTGGAGATTAACCTTCCTGAGTGGAAGCCTACCTATGAGCAGACCGGAAGCTATAAGTTTGCCGGCATGGAGAAGCTGGGACCTGAGTTCTTACTGCTTCGCAATCCCAAGGAGGATATGTATAAGCTTACAGATAAGGGCTTGGAGCTCAAGGTTGCAGAGGAGACCATCAAGGATGTTGCAAGTCCTTCCTTCGTAACCATCAGACAGCAGCATCATACTTTCTGTGCAAATACAAAGGTAAATGTAGCTGAGCTTAAAGGCAGCGAAGTTGCAGGTATGGTTCTGATGCAGAACAACTATTTCAACGTTCGTGTGGAAGCAAATGCAGACACCGTAAAGGCAATCCTTTGTGAGAAGGGTGTGGATACTGTTCTTGGCAGTGCACCTGTAGCAGACAAGAATATCAGTCTCTCCATTAAGGTAGATGGTTTGAGTGCAAAGGTTCTTGCTGAGGGCAATGTAATCGGTGAGACCTCCGTGGCAAATCTTTCCACTGAGGTAGCAGGCGGTTTCGTAGGATGTACCGTTGGTATGTACACTTCCGCAAATGGTGAGAAGAGCGATAAATATGCATGCTTCGAGAGCTTTAGCTACGAGGCGTAAAGAGTAAAAGTTAAGGTCCGCGGCATTTGTGCCGTGGACCTTTTTACGTAGTGGGGAAGGAGCAGGTGGGGAGAGGTATTTTGTGATTCGGATTTCCGGACGGGTATTTTCTAAGCATTGTGGATAATCGTTCATCGCTTCCGGGGCGGCGTGCACGACGCATCCATGCGCGAGCGCGCCTAAATCGCTCATCCGTGAGCGATTTTCCCTGATGTGTTTTAGCACAATGCTTGAAAATACAGCCATCCTCCAAAACGAACAAAAATACCTCTCCCCACCTGCTCCTCCCACACTACACAAAACGCGCCTACGGCACAAATGCCGCAGGCGCGTGGTATAGCAGATTCATTTAATCCTCGGAGGAATCAGAGCCTTCGCTTTCCTCGTCTTCGTCAGTCTCCTCTGTAATGGGTTCGGGGAGGGTCATTAAGACTTTGGTAATACGGTTTTGGTCAATGCCCTGTACCTGAAGTCGGATACCGTTTTCTAAGGTAACCTCTTCGTTATCTTCGGGAAGACGGTCCAAGTTTTCAATGATGATGCCGCCGATGGAGTCATAGTCTTCGCTGTCCAAATCGGTATCCAAAGCATCATTGATATCGTCAAGCTTCATGCTTGCTTCCACCAGATAGGTGCGTTCGCCTACTTCCTTGATGTATTCTGCCTCATCAGCATCATACTCATCACGGATTTCTCCTACGATTTCCTCTAACAAATCTTCCAGAGTAATCATACCCACAGTGTCACCGTACTCATTTAATACAAAGGTAACGCTTGTGGTTTTTTCGCGGATTTCATACATCAAATCTGCAATTTTCTTGTATTCGTATGTATAGTGACCGTCTCTTAGGATATCGCGTACACTGAAGTGTTCTGCATCCTGTGTGAGTATGAAATCTTTTATGTTAATCAGACCGATAATGTTGTCCTTGTCATCCTCGTATACGGGAAGACGGGTATACATGGAATCACGGAAGATGTTCATGACTTTTTCATAGGATGCATTTACATTTACCGTAACCATGTTGATACGGGGAATCATAATGTCCTTTGCCAAAGCATCGGAAAAATCAAACACGTTATAAATCATTTCGCGTTCTTCCGATTCAATGACACCATCCTCGTGACTTACATCCACATAGGTTTTTAACTCTGTCTCGGTCATGGTAGTCATTTTTTTATTTGAATCAATGCCAAGCAGTTTCAAGAAAAACTTTGCCAGCTTGTCGATGATAAAAATCACCGGTGTTAACAGCCACATCAGGGCGTATATTATGCCACTGTACAATAAAGAAAGCTTTTCCGAGCAGTACATTGCCCAGGTCTTTGGGATAATCTCACCGTACAATAAGATGACAACGGTTAATATACCGGTTGCAATACCTACAGCCAGATTAATACGCAATGCTAAAGTTGTGGCAAGTGCTGAAGCTGACAGATTGACAATGTTATTACCGATTAGAATGGTACTAAGCATTTTGCCGTAATTGTCGAGAATTTTGTTGACTTTGGCTGCCCGCTTGTTACCTTCCTCTTCAAGAGCGCGTATCCTCACACGATTCACTGTGGTAAGTGCGGTCTCGGCGGAAGAGAAGAAGCCTGACAATAGAATTAGAACAAATAGAATTACAAGTTGTATGACACCAGGGGTATCCAAAATAAAATCACTCCTTTTTTATATTAATATATTGAACTATACAATAATTATAAAGGTGTTGTCAAGTTTTCATGAGGGGGTGCATAGTATTTTAATAGAAAATTTATTTTTGCGGGAGGAAGAATGAATAAAGTTAAGGTTTCACCGTTGTTTTTCTTAAAATGTCTTTTGTTTTCCTACATATTGACGACTTTGTTGTTGTTTTTGTTGTCGTTCCTTTTATATAAATTGAATTGGGGCGAGGGCACTGTGGCAATAGCGATTATTGTAATCTATGTGCTTGCAACTTTTTTTGCGGGCTTTTTAGCGGGGAAAAAGATGAAGAGCAGACAATTTTTGTGGGGACTTTTGATGGGAGGAGCCTATTTCCTTGTGCTGGCGGTGATTTCCCTGGCATTAAACAGGACTATGGGGCTTTCGGGAAATGACTTTACCACTACGTTTTTCCTGTGTGCCGGAGGTGGAATGTTGGGCGGAATGTTCAGCTGAAGGACTATTTACGTCAAAATTTTTCATCTTTTTTAGAAAAACCCTTTTACAAATGACAATTTTATGATATACTACAAAAAGTTTATTAGTCTGTTGACTTGTAAGATATTAAGGAGGCTATTTTAGAAATGAAGCATATTAAGACTTTGACAACCAGAGATTTAAAGGAATCCGTAAAGAAGGGCGGCTGTGGCGAGTGCCAGACCTCTTGCCAGTCTGCTTGCAAGACTTCTTGTACAGTAGGTAACCAGAGCTGCGAAAAGATTAAATAATCGTCAAAGAGAAGAAAAGACTAACGTAAGCAGCGATTCAGGTCGCTGCTTATTTCGTGATGAAAGGAAAATTACTGTGATACACCAATATAAAAACAACGGTTACAATATCGTCATGGATGTAAACAGCGGTTCCATACATGTGGTGGATGAGATTGTCTATGATATGATTCCGCTGGTAGAGCCTCTGGTGAATGAGGGGATAAAAGACGCTGACACCATTAAGGCGGCTGTGCTTAATCTGGCAAATATTCCTTACCCTGAGGAGGAAATCTGTGAGGCTGTGGATGAGGTTCTTGCGCTTGAGAAGGAAGGTCAACTGTTTGCTCCGGATATTTACGAGAGCTACGTGTTTGATTTTAAGAAGAGACAGACGGTGGTAAAGGCATTATGTCTTCATATTGCACATGATTGTAATCTGGCCTGTCAGTACTGTTTTGCCGGTGAAGGCGAATATCACGGCAGACGTGCACTGATGAGCTTTGAGGTGGGTAAAAAGGCATTGGATTTTCTGGTAGCCAATTCCGGTAACCGCATCAATCTGGAGGTGGATTTCTTCGGAGGAGAGCCACTGATGAACTGGGATGTGGTAAAGCAGCTTGTGGAATACGGCAGAAGTTTAGAGGAGCCCAATAATAAAAAGTTCCGTTTTACCCTGACGACCAACGGCGTACTGTTAAATGACGAGATTTTAGAGTTTGCCAATAAAGAGATGTCAAATATCGTTCTAAGCATTGACGGCCGTAAGGAGATACATGACATGATGCGTCCCTTCAGAGGCGGACAGGGAAGCTATGATATGATTGTACCTAAGTTTCAGAAGGTTGCGGAGAGCCGCGACCAGATGAATTATTATGTGAGAGGTACCTTCACACATAACAATCTGGATTTTTCAGAGGATGTATTGCATTTGGCTGATTTGGGATTCAAGCAGATTTCAGTAGAACCCGTTGTGGCACAGCCGACCGATTCTTATGCTATTACAGAGGCAGATTTGCCCAAGCTTAAGGAGGAGTACGACAGACTGGCGGTAGAGATGTTGAAGCGTCGTAAGGAAGGTAAGGCATTTAATTTCTTCCACTTCATGATAGATTTGGAGGGCGGTCCCTGTGTGGCAAAACGTTTGTCGGGCTGTGGCTCAGGTACAGAGTATCTGGCAGTGACTCCCTGGGGAGATTTGTATCCCTGTCATCAGTTTGTGGGAAATGAGAAGTTTTTGCTTGGCAATGTGGACGAGGGTGTTACAAGGGATGATATCCGGGATGAGTTCAAATGCTGCAATGTCTATGCAAAGGATAAGTGTAAGAAATGTTTTGCCAAGTTTTACTGCAGCGGCGGTTGTGCGGCAAATGCTTACAATTTCTACGGCAATATCAATGATGCTTATGATATCGGCTGTGAGTTGCAAAAGAAGCGTATTGAGTGCGCGATTATGATGAAGGCAGCCATGGCTGAAGAATAAAGAAAGAAGGATGAAGGAATGAAAAAGAGTAAAGGAATTGTAATTTTGCTTTGTACGATTCTTTTGTTGGTGGGTATCACCTACATCGATCTGTTTGGTGTGGATGTAAACGGAAAGGGAAGTGCCTCCGACATTAAGCTTGGTCTTGACCTCGCAGGCGGTGTCAGCATTACCTATCAGGTAGTGGGAGAGGAAGAGCCTGATGCCACCGACATGAAGGATACCATTGCAAAGCTGCAGAAGCGAGTGGAAGGTTACAGTACAGAGGCAATTGTATACCAGGAGGGTTCCGACAGAATTAATATCGAAATCCCCGGTGTAAAGGATGCCAATGCCATTTTGCAGGAGCTTGGTAAGCCCGGTGCCTTGTATTTTATTGCAGAGACCGATGCAAACGGCGCTGCCAATTATACTTATACACAGAATGGCTGGATGTTAAATAAGTCTCTGGACGAGTTGCTTGCTGACGGTTCTGTGGTACTTGTAGGTACTGATGTCAAGGAGGCTCGTGCAGGCACAACTCAGGACAGCAGACAGAATTCCATCTTTGCGGTAGATTTGGTTATGACGGATGAAGGTCGTGACAAGTTTGCGGAGGCAACCAGAAATGCTTACTCCAAGGGAGAGACACTTGCAATTTATTACGATGGTGAGTTTGTAAGCGTACCTAATGTATCCGGCGTATTTACAGACGGACAGGCTCAGATTTCACCTATGGATTCCTATGAAGAGGCAGAGAATTTGGCTTCCACTATCCGTATCGGCGGACTGAAGCTGCAGCTTGAGGAGCTGCATTCCAAGGTGGTAGGTGCACAGCTTGGTGTGGAAGCTATCAGCACCAGCCTTATGGCAGGTCTGATTGGTTTTATTATTGTAATTATATTAATGATTGCTATTTATTATATTGCAGGTGTGGCGTCTGCACTTGGTCTTAGCTTATATGTGGCATTGATTGTTGCTATGTTAAACGGCTTTGAGATGACACTGACCCTTTCCGGTGTGGCAGGTATTATCCTTTCCATCGGTATGGCGGTAGATGCCAATGTTATTATCTTTGCACGTATCCGAGAGGAGCTTGCGACCGGAAAGACCGTAAAGAGTGCGATGAAAATTGGCTTTGACAAGGCGTTGTCTGCGATTGTGGACGGTAATATCACAACCCTTATCGCAGCAGGTGTATTGCTTATCTTAGGCCCCGGTACCATCAATGGCTTTGCACAGACGCTTGCACTTGGTATTGTACTGTCCATGTTTACCTCGCTGGTAATCACAAGATGGATTATGGAAGCCCTTTATGCTATCGGTATTCAGAATGCAAAGTGGTACGGTGTTGGTAAGGAGAGAAAGTCTATCAACTTCCTTTCCAAAAAGGGAGTGTTTTTCGGTATATCCATAGCTCTTGTGGCAGCTGGTTTTATTGCGATGGGTATACACAAGGTAAGCTCCGGCGATGCATTGAATTTCAGCCTGGAGTTTAAGGGTGGTACTGCAACGACAGTAACATTCAATGAGAAGAAGAGTTTAGAGCAGGTAAACAGTGAAGTAGTTCCTTTGATTGAGAAGGCTACCGGAAGTGCTGTTCAGATTCAGACCGTTCAGGACAGCAATGAGGTTATCTTTAAGACCAATGCACTGAATGTGGAGAAGAGAACTGCTTTGGAGCAGATGCTTGTGGATGAGTTTAAGGTAGATAAGTCTCTGATTACCACGGAGACCATCAGTTCCACTATCAGCGGTGAGATGAAATCTGACACCATCCTTGCAGTGGTAATTGCCATTGTATGTATGCTTATTTATATCCGCATCCGTTTCAGTGATATCCGTTTTGGTATCAGTAGTATTGTGGCACTTATGCATGACGTGCTTGTGGTGCTTACGTTCTACGCGGTGGCGAGAGTATCTGTGGGTAATACCTTTATTGCATGTATGCTGACCATTGTAGGTTATTCCATCAATGCGACCATCGTTATCTTTGACCGTGTTCGTGAGAATATGGCAGAGATGACCAGAAGAGATGATTTGAAGGATGTGGTAAACAAGAGTATTACACAGACCCTGTCAAGAAGTATCTTTACTTCCCTGACAACCTTTGTTATGGTAGCAGCTCTGTATATACTCGGTGTAACCAGTATTCGTGATTTTGCACTGCCTCTCATGGTAGGTATTATTTGTGGTGCATATTCTTCCGTATGTATTACAGGTGGTTTGTGGTACGTGCTTCGCACGAAATTCCCGCCCAAGGTAAAAGAGGATTAATAAGATTAATTGAGACGCTATGTGAATGGGGAACTGTTTACATAGCGTTTTTGTGAATATAGTGCACTCACAGCCGTAACCTTCAAATATAAATAAAAATTTCAATAATTTTCCCAACCTTTTTTTAACTTTCGTGTCTATACTTATGAAAGCTTTCAAGGAGACAAAACAGATGAACAAAGAACAGGTAGAACAGGTGATAACAGCATATGCAAAACCTATATACGGATTTGCCCTGAAGCGTTGCGTGAGTCTGCAGGATGCGGAGGATTTGGCACAGGAGATTGTGCTAAAGGTTTTCAAAGCACTGTCGGTTAGAGATGATATAGAGTCTATGGACAAATTCATCTGGACAGTGGCGCATAATACTCTGAGTAATTATTACAGGGATAAGGAAAAATGTGTGTTTGGAAATCCTGTGGAGGAGCTTACGGGTATGGTGGCAAGTGATACCAATGTGCTTTATGATATTGTGGAGGCGGAGGACAGAAAGCAGCTGCACCGGGAGATTGCAAGACTTTCCAAGCTGCAAAGGCAGATTGTAATTGGCTACTATTATAACGGCAAAAAGCAGGAGGAGATTGCAAGAGAACTGGAAATCCCTGTCGGTACCGTGAAATGGCATCTGTTTGAGGCTAAAAAGGACTTGAAGAAAGGCATGGAAATTATGAGAAACTATGATGAATTAAAATTTAATCCAATTACATTTAGTATCTGCGGTACCAATGGTTCCTGCGGAACCAAGGGAGCTAACAGCAATTTTTTCAGAAGTGCATTGTCCCAAAATATTGCATATGTGACATGGAAGGAAGAAAAGACGGTCAATGAAATTGCCGATATCTTAGGCGTGTCGCCTGTTTATGTGGAGAGTGAAGCAGAATATCTGGAGGAATACGGATTTCTTACAAAGAAGCAGGATAAGTATTTATGCAATATTCTTTTGAGCGAGGATGATGAGGAGACGGTGCGTCTCCATGATGAGATGTATCAAAAGGCGGCGAAGCTGTTTGCCAACGAATTGTATGATACATTAATCAAAGAAAATGTCTTTGAGTGGCAGGGAGAAGAAATGTGTCAGTCAGAAGAGGATAAAAATTATATTCTCTGGGCATTGATTCCCTATATTGCGGCACAGAGTGGCGAGCATCTGATGGAGCATACTATCAGCTTCGAGCAGGCAAGTACCATCAGGCCTGACGGCGGACAGAATATCTGCTATGCAACTGTCAGAAATACTGAGGTAAAAGAGCCTATGTATGCGCAGTCCATGAAAAACTGGTGTGGCCCCTGCTGGAATGCTTCCGAAGCTTTTACACTCTGGCAGATTGATTCTGAGTGGTCAGAAAGAAGAGTGGATGACTATTATGAGATACATGCAAGAAGAGTTTTGTCCCTTCTTTTAGCGGCAAAGGAAAACAGACTATCCCCTGAGGAATACAGTTATCTGGAAGCCATGGGAATTGTGAAGAAAAGTAAGAATGCAGGAGAAGGCTTTTCGGTATCGCTTCGCCCCCTATACATTAAGAATAAGGAAATTCAAAAACGCCTGCTTTCTTTAGGCAGTACCATTAAAGAAAAATATCAAAAAGAGTTTGCAGCATGGAAGGAGCCTTATGTAAAAGCAGTACTTGCCCAAACCCCCAAGCATCTTCATACCATGCGAAAATTCGGTTTGCAGTACATTTATCATGCGGATGGCTGGTTTGTCCTGCATTGTTTGAAAGAGCTTGTGGCAAACGGAAAACTGAAATTACCGACCGAAGAACAGAAGAAGGCACTTTCAACCATTATAATAGATAACAAGTAGGGTGGAATACGGATAGAGGAGGCTTTAAGTGATGAATAAAATAAGATTTATGGCAAATAAGGATACCAATTATGTATTTCATATGCTGTCGGTTGCACAGTGCGGCTATGACAATGAATATGGAAAGCGCTATCGCAGCTTGTATGCTAAAGAGGATTTGGATTGCCTAAAGAGTAGAGAGGACTTAATAACCGTCTGTGGAGGAGAACATTGCGGTGAGTTGTACGGACTCTTGGTTGGTGAACCGGCTTGTGCAAAGGTGTCTGCAAAGGAATATTATCAGGAACTCTTAGAAATTGGAAATCAGCTTTTAGAGGGACGTCAGATTGAGGGAATATATGAAGGTTATATTCCATATACCCGGGATATTATAGAGATTGCCTTGGTAATGGTAAAATATTATGACCACTACATGAAAAATGTATGGGAACGGGAAAAGGAAAGAATAGAGCAGTACATCCCGGGGGTGCTTGAGCGTTTTGAAGAAACAGGATTTACCGAAAAAGCAGAAGCACTTGTCGGCTGCAGCCTGAAAAGTCCATTTTTTACGGCGACATTGGTAACTTCCGTGGCAGGTGGAGCGGAGGCTATTGACATATCTAAGGAACAGGATGTTTTTGGGATAGATAGAGATTATGAATCTGCATTATATTTTATCGGACATGAATTTGTCATTTATCTGCTGTTTGGAGCCTTGGAAGAAGAGGATGCGTTTAGGGATTTTGATACCTGGTCTTTGACAGAAGGACTTGCAGAGTACTATTTGAAGAGAATATTGGGAGATACCAGGCTTTTTAAGAAAGAGCAGAAATATGTGGAACTTTATGAAAGAATAAACAGTGATTTATCCATGTCAG
Source organism: Lachnospiraceae bacterium (assembly GCA_015056975.1). Taxonomy (GTDB): domain Bacteria; phylum Bacillota; class Clostridia; order Lachnospirales; family Lachnospiraceae; genus Acetatifactor. The sequence continues at coordinate 53,894 of SVFG01000006.1, forward strand.
CCGCACAGTTGTATCGGGCAGCCTTGGCAGAAGTCAGATAACCGACCGACTTTTACTTTACGAAAACACTTCCGGAATGATACAATATCATTCGGAAGTGTTTTTGTGATAGCGACGAGGCAAGCGACCATCATGCTCGCAGGAATGGTCATTTGCCGACCGCTCATCAGAGCGAAACTCATAGAGGATTATATTATGGAAAAATGGTTTGTGGCTGCCAAAAAGGCAGATTTTGATAAATGGGCAGAGGAATTTCATATCAGTCCGGTGCTTGCAAGGATTTTGCGGAACAGGGATTTAGAAGATGTCAGTCAGGTCCGCAAGTTTTTGTACGGTACCCTTGAGGATTGTTATTCACCGTGGCTTTTAAAGGATATGGACAAGGCGGTGAATGCGCTTATCGGGGCGGTGGATGAGCAGACTTCCATCCGTGTGATTGGAGACTATGATGTGGACGGCATCTGCTCCTCCTATATATTGACAAAGGGATTAAAGTGTCTGGGCGCAAGAGTGGATACTGCCATCCCTCATCGTATTCATGACGGATATGGCTTGAATGACAGTCTGATAGAGGAGGCAAAGGCGGATGGTATCGGCATGATTGTGACCTGTGACAATGGTATTGCTGCCGCGCCCCAGATTGCACTGGCGACAGAGCTTGGCATACAGGTGATTGTCACGGATCATCATGAAGTGCCCTATACTGAGGAAGAGGGCATTCGAAGAGAAATTTTGCCACTTGCTCTTGCGGTGGTGGACCCTAAGCAGGAGCAGTGTACTTACCCCTTTAAGAACATCTGCGGCGGTGTGGTGGCATATAAGCTGATGTTAGCGTTGCAGGAAAAAACGGGTAATGAAGTGCTTGCGGATGCCTTAGGTGAGCTTCTGGAATTTGCAGCATTTGCAACAGTCTGCGACGTAATGGAGTTAAAGGATGAGAACCGAATTCTGGTAAAAGAGGGACTGAAACGGCTGAAAAGCACAAGGAACCTTGGTTTGCAGGCGTTAATAGAGGTGAATGGTATTGATACAGGAAAGCTGTCAGCCTATCATCTTGGTTTTGTACTGGGCCCCTGCCTGAACGCTACGGGGCGACTTGATACGGCGAAGCGTGCTCTGGAGCTTTTGCTTGCTAAGACAAAGGTGGAAGCCATGAGTGCGGCAAGAGAACTTAAGGAATTGAATGACAGCCGCAAGAACCTGACTTTGCAGGGTGTGGAGGAAGCGGAAAGCTATATCAAAGAGCAGGGCATGGAGCAGGATAAGGTGATGGTGGTGTATTTGCCCGATGTGCATGAAAGCCTTGCGGGAATCATTGCGGGACGCATCCGCGAGAAGTACAATCATCCGGTGTTTGTACTAACACGCTCGGAGGAGGGTGTGAAGGGCTCGGGACGTTCCATAGAGGCGTATCATATGTATGAAGCCATGACAAAGGTAAAGCACTTCTTTACCAAGTATGGCGGTCACAAGCTGGCAGCAGGATTGTCCATGAGGGAAGAGGATGTAGAACCTCTGCGCAAGGCATTAAATGAGAGCTGTACCCTTGTGGAGGAGGATTTTATCCCTAAGGTACATATTGATGTGCCCATGCCCTTGTCTTATGCTGACGAGGGATTGGCGGGACAGCTGGAGCTTTTGGAGCCCTTTGGCGTGGGGAATCCCAAACCCTTGTTTGCTCAAAAGGACCTTGTATTTCTTTCCGGTGTGAGAATGGGAGCAAATAAAAATGTGGCACGGTTTAAGGTGCGCACACCGGAAGGAACAAATTTGCAGCTTGTGTATTTCGGGGACTTGGAACGATTTTTAACGTTTCTCAAGGAAAAATATGGTGCAGACAGTGAGGAGCGTTTGTTTGCGGGATGCGGTGAGTATCCGGTTTCCGTGGTATATCAGCTGGGACTGAATGCGTATCGCGGCAAGACGGAAGTACAGTATATGATGCAGTATTATTGTTAGGAAGGCGGCAGAACGATTATGATAGTGACAGTGACATTAAATCCGGCAGTGGACAAAACCTGTGTGGTGGACAGAGTGATTACGGGAGATGTAAACCGTATCCGCGAGGCGGAGAGTGTTGCAGGCGGCAAGGGCGTCAATGTGGCAAAGGTGCTTAGACAGTTTCACCTGCAGGTGGCATGCCTTGGTTTCCTTGGCGGCTACAGCGGAAGAATGATAGAGGATACTATGACAAAGCTGGGGGCAGAGTGTCATTTTACCCGTACCAAAGGCGACACCAGAACCAATACCAATCTGCTTGGGACAGACGGCTATGTGACGGAGCTTTTGGAGCCGGGACCTGAAATTTCAGAAAAGGAGCTTGCGAATTTCAGAAAGGAGTTCACCTATGCCTGTGAGC
>SVFG01000094.1 GCA_015056975.1 Lachnospiraceae bacterium
CCAGAGACGGTTCATTCTACGTGGATGGTGCGGGAAATCTGGCGATGACCAGTACCGGTTACAATGTAATGGGCTGGGGTGTGGACGAAGAGACCATGGAGATTAAGCAGGATAATGTTACCGCACTCCGTATTATGAGTGCTGCAAACATGACATATCCACCTGAGGCTACCACGCTTGGTTATGCATCCGGTATTCTGGATAAAAATGACAGCGATGTAACAAGCGCAAACGGTAAGTCTATCAACTTAAATTTCTATGATGCGCTCGGTTACAGCTATACTGCAAGATTTACCTTTAAGCAGTCCTCTGATGTAAATAACTACAGCCTTGAGCTTACCAAGCTTTTGGATGCCAACGGAAATGAGATAGAGCTTCCGACTTCGGAATCTGACAGTGTTTTCGGATCCGCAAGAACGCAGCAAAGGGATATTAAGGTAAGTTTTGACAGGCAGACCTATACATGGGATACCGCAGGTAAAACACTTACGACTCTTGACGGTACGGAAGTGCTTGCGGATTTGAACGCTATGTTTAACGGCGGTGTGCTTCGCCCCTTGGATGAAGAGATTACTGTCGGCGGAAATACCATGACCGTACAACAGTGCCTTGACAATATTGCAAAGGCATACGGATATGAAGGCTCTACCAACGAGTTTATGAATCTGTATGTAAACAGCTCTCTCAATGCAGGTAATACACTTACCATGGAACAGCTGCTTTCAAACGCAGTAACCAATCCGGGACAGACTGAGGACAGCTTCGCAGCATATATGTTCACTGCAGATATGGAAGAGGCAAGCTTTACTGCAAACGGAAGAAGCTATATCGGTTCCTCCATTTCCTTTGACGGTGATAACGGTAAGTTCGCAGGTCTTGGCGGGATCTCTACGCAGAACAGCGTAACGTTGGCTCTTAGTAAGCTGGGAGGTAATTTCTCTGATATTCAGGTGGATTTTTCGACCTGCTCCATGTTTGACAACAAAGGAACTTCTACCATTGGTGCGACAAGCGGTGATGCAGACGGTCTTGGCTCCGGAAGAAGACTGGGCGATATGATTGGCGTTTCCATTCAGAACAACGGTATGATTTATGCCAGCTATGACAATGGTATGACAAAGCTTTTGGGACAGATTGCAACCGCTGAGTTTGCAAATGCATCCGGTCTGGAGAAACAGGGTGATAATCTTTATGCAGCAACCTTAAACTCCGGTGAGTTTGATGGAATTGGTGTGGATATCACAGCAAACGGAAGTTATATGTCTACAGGACAGCTGGAGATGAGTAACGTAGATTTGTCCTCAGAATTTACGGAAATGATTACTACTCAGAGAGGTTTCCAGGCAAACAGCCGTATTATTACAGTGTCTGATACACTGCTTGAAGAGCTTACCAATCTGAAGCGTTAATAAGAGAAAAAATGATACATAAGGGGCGGATGATTTCCGTCCCTTAAAAGCATAAGAATTGGTAAAAAATAATTGTAAAAGAAAGTAGACAAGAACAGAAAAATTTAGTAAAATTGTAGTGAAAGGATATTTTTGCAGAATAATTCATTAAATTGCAGAATGTTAGGTGATTTTAGTGGATATAGCTTCTTTGATAGGTATTATTCTCTGCCTTGCAGCGGCTTTACTTGGTATTTTTACCAGTAAGACCGGTATCGCCGGTTTTTACCATTATCTGGATTTGCCCTCAGCACTGATTACATTCGGTGGAGCTTTTTCGGCAACTCTTGCTTCCCACAGTTTGCAGGATTTTGTGGGAGGATTGAAAACCTTTGCGCTGATATTTAAAACGCCGGCACTGAATACCGCAGACATGATAAAAAGAATAATTGAGTTATCCAATATTGCCAGAAAAGAAGGTCTTCTTTCTTTGGAAGAGGCTGCTGCTGATTTGGATGAGCCTTTTTTGAAAAAGGGTATTCTTCTGGTGGTTGATGGTACTGACCCTGATTTGGTGCGTGCTATTATGGAGACTGAGCTTGTCAGTATTGAAGACAGACACAAGAAGATGATTGGTTTTTGGGAGACTCTTGGTTCAATGGGTCCTGCATGGGGTATGATTGGTACCCTGATCGGTTTGGTTGACATGCTTTATAACATGGAAGATGCCAGCACCATCGGACCTGCGATGGCGGTAGCGCTCATTACGACATTGTACGGCTCTTTGCTTGCAAACTGGATATGTGCTCCGGTTGCTGCAAAGCTAAAGGCTGATAATGCAATAGAAATGATGCAGAAGGAAGTAATGATCGAGGGCCTTTTGTCCATACAGGCGGGCGAGAATCCCCGTGTTATTGAAGAAAAATTGAAATCCTTCCTGGCACCTAAGGACAGAGCTAACAATTCCGAAGATGCAGGGGGTGAGGAGTAATGGCGAAGAGGAAGGAAGATACGCCGCCGCCCGGGTCGCCGGCATGGATGGCCACCTTCAGTGATTTGATGAATTTGCTCTTATGCTTCTTCGTACTCCTGTTTTCCATGTCTTCCATAGAGGAAGCAAAGCTGAATGAAATGGTTGCAGCCATGAACAACAGCTTCAGTATTTTCAGCTCCGGAGCCACAGCCATCGGTGAGGGTATCCTTATGAGTAACGGTGTAAGCCAGTTAAATGAGCTGGATAAGTACATAAACAGTACCGGAAAGACTGCGGATAATGAAGTGGATGGTGAAAAGCTGGAAGAGTTTGATAAGGCACCTGAAAAGATAGAAGCCATGGAAGAGTTCCTGGAAGAGCAAAAACTTCAGGATAACGAACAGCTTGCTGAACTGATTGAGGAAGCGGTAAACGAGAGCAACATGACGGAGCAGATAGAAGTTACCTTTAATTCACAGTATGTGCAGCTTTCCATGAAGGGAGCCCTGCTTTTTGACTCCGGTAAAGCAGAACTGAAAGATACAGCGATTCAGATTATCGATAAGACTGCCTTGATTTTGGAAAGATATGCGGCAGGCATCGTGGAGATTGAAGGACATACGGACAATGTTCCGATTAATAATTCAAAATTTGCTGACAATGAAGAACTCAGCAGTGCAAGAGCGCGGAGCGTTTTTTATTATCTGGTAGAGCACAGCAGTTTGGATCCGGTTAATTTAAAGCATGCCGGAATGGGCGAACGGGTGCCGATTGCAGATAATTCAACACCTGAGGGACGCAGCAAAAACAGAAGGGTAGAAATCCGAATTTATAACCCCTCATAAAGAACAGCTGCAAAGGAATGATACCAATGCAGCGGATGGGAGTTGACATGAAGAAAAATTTACTGACAGTGCTGATATTGGCACTTCTGCTTGTAAATATAATATTGACCGCAGTTTTGATGTTCAGTATCAGTGGTACCAATAAACAGACCGCCAAACTGGTAGCAAATATTGCAACTGTTTTGAATCTTGAGATGAATGAACCGGGTGAGAGTGAAGTAAAAGAAGAGATTTCTTTGAAGGATACCGCTACATTTGCCATTACAGGTTCCATGACGATTCCGCTTACCGGTGACAGTGCGGATAATAAGACAAGATATATTATGTTTGATGTTGCGTTATCCATGAACAAAAAGCATGCAGATTACAAGAATTACGGCGCAACAATATTGGATTGGGAGACGCAGATTAAAGATGTTATAACATCTGTGGTATCCCGCCATACAGAAAACGAATGCCGCAATAATCTGGAGGGATTGAAGGAAGAAATTCTGGATGCCATTCAGGAATTGTTTGGCTCTGACTTTATTTACAAGGTTGGAATCAGTGAAGTGATGTTTGGCTAAGCCTTTCACGAATGTTTGGATACATCATGGTACAGGAGGTGAGAATTTGTGGGCGAGGTTCTTTCACAGAACGAGATAGACAACCTGCTTGCGGCGTTGTCCACCGGTGAACTGGATATGGAACAGATGCAGGGTGAGGATGAGAAGCAGGCGAAGAATTATGATTTTAACCGTCCTACAAAGTTCTCCAAGGAGCATTTAAGAACGCTGGAAATTATTTTTGAGCATTATGGCAGACTTGTTTCCACCAATCTTCCGGTATACCTTAGGAAGAATGTACAGGTTACGGTGGCTAGCTCGGAGACGGTAACCTTCAGCGAATTTACAAACGCTTTGTCCACGCCGGTTATTTTGGGACTGATTAATTTCAATCCGTTAAATGGTATGATTATAATAGATTTGGCTACTAATTTAGGCTATGCCATGCTTGACAGAATGCTTGGAGGTACGGGAACTCCACTGGAAAAAAACAGGGATTTTTCAGAAATTGAGATGATTATCATGGAAAAAATATTGGTAATGCTGACGCAGCTTCTCAGAGATCCATGGAAGAATGTAGTTGAGATTACACCGGTACTCAGCAGACTGGAGACGAATCCACAGTTCGCACAGGTAATTGCACCCAATGATATGATTGCAATTATCACATTGAATATGCGAATTGGAGATGTAGAAGGATATATGAATGTCTGTCTTCCTTTTTCTACTCTGGAAGACGTTATGGACAAATTAAATACCAAGTTCTGGTTCTCTAATATGCAGGAGAACAGGGACGAAAATTATGAAGAATATATCGAAGCCATGATTCGCAAGGTGGACATTCCCATCAAGGCAGTTTTGGGAAAAAGTGTCATAACAGTTTCCGACTTTGTTAATTTACAGGTTGGCGATTGCATCCGCCTGGATACGAAGGTAGATAGTGATATGAATATCTACGTAGGCAATATTAAGAAATTTACCGCTTTACCCGGCGCCAACAAAGACTCTTATGCTGTCCGGATTACATCGGTACTAAGAGAGGAGGAGTAAGCATATGGACGGAATGCTGTCTCAGGATGAAATAAATGCATTGCTGAGTGGTATGGATTTATCGGGAGACGGCGGAGGAGATATCTTAGGTGGTACAGACAGTACATCAGCATCCGAACCTGAGCAGTCGAATGATTTTATTATCGGTTCGGCACCGGTGTCAGGCGGAGAAGAACTTCTTACAGATGTAGAAAAGGATGCCATCGGAGAGGTTGCCAATATCAGTATGGGTTCTTCGGCAACCACATTATACTCCCTTGTCAATCGAAAAGTTAATATTACGACCCCCGTTGTTACACTTGCTGAGTGGGACACTTTATTGGGGAAATATGAAAGACCCTGTGTATTTATTCAGATTAAGTACACGATGGGCCTTGACGGTACTAATATTTTGGTACTCAAGGAACAGGATGTAAAGGTTATCACTGACCTGATGATGGGTGGTGACGGTACCAATACAGACGGTGAGCTGGGAGAATTGCATTTAAGTGCAATTTCAGAGGCAATGAATCAGATGATGGGTTCGGCAGCTACATCCCTTTCCACCATGTTAAAGACTGTTATTGATATCAGTCCCCCGGATTCTTCTCTTTTGGATTTGACAAAGATTAAATCCGGAAGCGAGATTGCTCCGTTTCTTGGCGGAACTTTTGTAAAGATTGAATTCCGCATGCAGATCGATGATTTGGTAGACAGTACGATAATGCAGCTGTATCCCGTCGATTTTGCCAAGAAGCTGGTGGAAACCTTTATCAGTACTCAGACAGAGAGTCTGGGAATGCAGGCTGAACCGGAACCTGCTCCCGCTCCGGCACCGACGCCGGTTGCACCGCCTCCTGCACCGGATCCTGTTATGAATCAGCAGGTAAATCCGATGATGAACCAAATGGGAATGAATCCCATGATGGGACAGATGGATATGAGCGGAATGGGAATGAACCCGATGATGAATCAGATGGGAATGAATTCTATGATGGGAATGAATCCCATGATGAATCAGATGGGTATGAGCCAGATGGGCACAATGCCACAGATGAGCAATGTAAACATCCAACCGGCGCAGTTCCAAAATTTCTCCGGAGACTTGGCAGGTATTCAAGGTCAGGAGAATATCGGAATTATCATGGATGTGCCGTTGGAGGTGACGGTAGAGCTTGGACGGACATCAAGGTCTATCTCAGAAATCCTTAACTTTGCACCCGGTACCATTATCGAACTTGAACGAATTGCGGGTGAGCCAATAGATGTTCTGGTAAACGGAAAATTTGTTGCAAAAGGCGAGGTTGTTGTAATTGAAGAGAGCTTTGCTGTTAGAGTGACAGAAATCATTAAGTGACAATAAATTTGCCCAAGAGGCAGGATGGAGGAAAGAAATATGGCTAAAAATATTTTGATTTGCGATGACGCGGCTTTTATGAGAATGATGATTAAGGACATTTTAACCAAGAATGGTTACAATGTAGCAGGAGAGGCTGAAAATGGTCTCAAGGCGATTGAAAAGTACAAGGAAGTAAGCCCCGACCTGGTGCTCATGGACATTACCATGCCTGAGATGGATGGTATCCAGGCATTAAAAGAAATCAAGAAGCTGGACGGAAGCGCAACCGTTATTATGTGTTCTGCAATGGGTCAGCAGGCAATGGTTATTGAATCGATTCAGGCCGGCGCCAAGGACTTTATTGTAAAACCTTTCCAGGCAGAGCGTGTAATTGAGGCGGTTAAGAAAGTAGTAGGTTAATGGCAATGCTACTGTTGACAGGAAGCAGCTATGCACAGTTTATCACTGTGCTGGTGGTGTTTGTAATTGTGCTCGGAATAACAGCATGGACTACAAAATGGATAGCTAATTACCAGAAGAAACAGGCAGTTAATTGCAATATCCAGCTTTTGGAGGCTGCCCGGCTTGGCAATAACAAATATATTCAGATTGTGCGGGTGGGAGACACGTACATGGTATTGGCAGTCTGCAAAGACACGGTTACCATGTTGGGTGAGATATCACCGGAGCAGTTGAAGGAAACAGGAGACAGCAAGGATACCGGTTTTAAACAGCTGCTGGAAAAGATGATGCACAAGGATTCCGACTATACAGATACACCAAAGGAATAGAAGTACATGAAGAAGAAAATATTAACTGGAAAACAGATAATAGCGATAATATGCCTGCTGGTTACGGTAGGCATATTATGCATTTCCCAGCCAATTAACGCGAGCGCAACGGGGCAGCATCTGACAGGTGATACCGAGCAGTCTACGATAATTGACCCTCCGGGAACGGCTCAGACACCGGAAGAACTAAATAAACTGAATACGGAAAACATCCTGACAGTTACCTATAACGAAGGCAACGGACAGATAAATGGTGCACTCAGAATCTTAATTACATTGACTCTGATTGCCTTGTTACCAACCATCATCATAATGATGACTTCCTTTGCCCGCATTATTATTGTGTTACATTTTACGCGTTCGGCACTGGGTACGCAGACGGCACCACCCAATCAGATTCTGATTGGGCTTGCTCTGATTCTTACCTTTTTCATTATGGAACCTACGATAGAAAGAGTTTATGATGAAGCAATTGTTCCCTTTGAGGAGGGAGCTATTACTCAGGAAGAAGCGTTGGAAAAAGGAATTGCACCTCTTAGGGAGTTTATGTATCCACAAACGCAGCTTAAGGATGTTGAATTGTTCATGGATATATCAGGACAGGAGTGGGATGGTGATATAGAATCCATTCCCAATTCTGTATTGATTCCCAGTTTTATGATAAGTGAACTGAGGACGGCTTTCTGGATAGGGTTTATGATATACATTCCCTTTATTGTAGTGGATATGGTAATAGCTTCAACCCTAATGAGTATGGGTATGATGATGCTTCCGCCCACAACGATATCCATGCCGTTTAAGATACTTCTTTTTGTAGTGGCTGACGGTTGGAGCCTGATTATAGGTAATTTGGTGCGGACCTTTTATTGGTGACGGTAGGAGGATGAATTGTTATGACGGTTGATGCAGTTGTTGAGATTGCCAATAGAGCGTTATATCTGATAATTGAAGTATCCCTGCCGGTATTATTGGTTTCACTGATTATCGGTTTGATTATCAGTATTTTTCAGACGGTGACTTCCATACAGGAGCAAACGCTTACGTTTGTCCCTAAGATTATAGGAGTATTTCTAGCTCTTATGCTGTTGGGAGGCTGGATGATGCAAAAGATGGTTGAGTTTACGGCTGAGCTGTGGACGAGCTTCAGTCAGTATATACATAAATAACAGGAGCATGAAGGTATGATAAATCTTTCCTTTTCGATGTCTGATTTAGAATATTTTCTGCTGATACTGACCAGAGTTTCCTGTTTTGTGTTTATCGCTCCTTTTTTTAGTATGGTGAATACACCTTCGCGGATAAAGATTGGTATCAGTTTTTTTACGGCGATGCTTTTGTATCAGACCCTA
>SVFG01000095.1 GCA_015056975.1 Lachnospiraceae bacterium
CCGTGTATGATATCAGGACGCTCAAAAAGCCCATTGTACGACTTTTGGATGATTACGGAAACGAACTGAATTATGACGGTGGAAACGAAATTCCCCTCACGGTTCTTTCCCTGAAAGCAGATAGCAGATATGATGTGAAGATAGAGGGAAAAGCAGTTCCGGACAAAGCAGTTTCAAAGACCAAAAACCAGGAGTATGAGCTTTTGGGGAATTATGCAGGAGCGCTTCCAGAGCTCGTGACCTATGATATTGCAGTATTAAAGAAGGATGCAGCTATTTCTATTACGGATGAAGAGGGTAATGCGGTAGCATTTGATAAAAGCAGTCAGTATCTGGAGCTTACCGGGGCTATCCAAGTGTTTGACCGGGTTCCCGATGATGTGGCGAGAGAAGTGGATGTGCTTGCCATGGCGCAGAATTGGAGTTTGTTTATGTCTGCGGATCTGAAGCTTGCGGAGATTTCACCTGCGTTAATAAAGGATTCTTATCAATATAAGGTGGCGGTGCAGTATGCAAATGGTGAGGATATCAAGTTTACCAGTGAGCACGTGCTTTTAGACCCTGCCTTTACAGAAAATAAGGTAGAGCGCTTCGCGTGGATAACAGACAATTGTTTTAGCGTGGATATCAGCTTTGTCAAGCATATGCGGCTTCGCACCGGTAAAAAGGTAGATGATCCTATGAATGACAGATTCTATTTTGTAAAATATGATGATACGGATGACGATAAGAATAATCCTGTATGGAAGATTGCAGGTATGAAGGAGATTGTAAACAATGACTGATAATAATGAGGGAGTAAAGCGTAAATGGTATAAGACGCTTGCGGCAGGATTCCTTAAGGGAAGTGCACTTGTCCTGACGCTTGTGGGTGCTTTGTGTCTGGTACTGTTTCTCACATTAAAGCTGATGTGTTCCGACTCTTATCCCAATGTACAGCAGACCTTTGTTACCACCATATTGGAGACAGGACAGCTTAAGTTTTTAGCATCGTGGTTTTTGTCACCGGAAGAGATTCAGGAGATTGTGGACCAAAATTCCATGAAGGAATTCAATGTGGAAGTAAATACGGATCTGATTCAACCGGGAAGCTTTGGAAATGTGGAGATAGCAGGCGGCAGCGCAGTGGAAGAGGAAATGCAGGATATTGAGATTACAGAGGTTGCGAAGGCTACCTTTACAGGTACCATGATGATTGTAAAGGACCCTTCCAGAATCAGTCTGGCTACCATTTATCCATGGCGTGAAAAGGGAGATACTCTTGATCAGCTGGTGAATAATAACGGAGCTATCGGTGGAATCAACGGCGGCCTTTATAATTCCAAAAACAATTCGGGTGGAAGTCCCTATGGAGTACTGGTTTCAAACGGAGAAATTTTGCATAACAAACCTCAGGAATACAGAGGTCTTGTGCTGATTGGCTTCACGGAGGACCATATTCTGCAGATTATTGATCTCTCCAAAATGAATGAGGCGGATGTGGTGGCTATGGTGGAAGAGATGAAAATCAGGGATGCCGTAACCTTTCAGGAAGAAGCTAGTGATGCCAACAATCATTTTGTACAGCTGATAATTAACGGAGAGTCCAGAGAGATGAACGGTATGGGAAGCGGTTTGAATCCCAGAACGGCTATCGGTCAGAGGGCTGATGGCTCGGTGCTGATGTTTGTAACGGACGGAAGAGGAAAATCAGGCCACTTAGGAGCCTCCTGTGCCGATTTGATTGCAGTTATGGAAGAATTTGGGGCAGTGAATGCTGCAAATCTGGATGGAGGAAGCTCCTCCTGTATGTATTATGAGGGAGAATATCTGATGTCCAGTGTAACCTTCTATTATACCAACAGTTCCTGGAGATTGCCGGCGGCGTTTATCATCAAATAGGGAAGAGTGGAAGATATAGGATGAAAAGACAAATGATACACAAATATATGATATGGTGCTTGTGCATGATTATGACCGTTTTCGTACTTTCAGGTTGCGGAGACGAGGAATATCAGCCGGTATCAGATGAATTCATACAGGAGACGGAAGGGACCAAGGACGCGTCTGATGTGAAAACTGTGGAAGCGATTCCGATTGAGACGCCCACGCCGGAGCCTACGCCGACACCGGAGCCTGCGTTTGAGGAGTATGATATTTCCTTAATGGCAATCGGTGATAACCTGCTTCATATGGGTATTGTCAATACCGGAAGAAAGAGTGACGGAACTTATGAATATCCTTTTTTGTTCGAAGGCATTTCGGAATTTTTGCAGGCGGCAGATATCAAGGTTATCAATCAGGAAACAATACTTGGCGGAAATGAGCTTGGATTTTCGGGATATCCCCGTTTTAATTCGCCCACAGAGATAGGAGATGCCATAGCGGCGGCAGGATTCAATGTGGTACTCCATGCTTCCAATCATTCGGGAGATAAAGGAATTGAAGGCTTGCAGAGCTGTGCAAAATTCTGGGAAACCTATCCGGAGGTTCTGATGGTGGGAATACACCATGACAAAGTGGAGGAGCATGAGATACCGCTACTTACCATTGATGATGTGACTTTTGCCATACTGAATTATACCTATTCAGCAAATATGGCTGCGCTTCCCAAGGAGCTTTGGGGACATTTGGATATGCTTTGTAATTATGATTCTAAATCAGGACAGATGGATTATACCACCATCCATCCGGGAGTACTTGAGGATATTGCAAAAGCGCAGGAGCTTGCGGATGTGGTGATTGTATTTCCGCACTGGGGAAATGAGTATCAGACAAAGCCTTCCAAGTATCAGGAGAAATTTGCGCTGCAGATGACGGAAGCGGGAGCAGATTTAATAATTGGTACGCACCCCCATGTGGTTCAGCCGGTGGAATGGGTAGAGGCTGAAAACGGTAATAAGGCACTTTGCTATTACTCCTTGGGGAATTATGTATCTACGCAGAAGAACGGCTTGAGTATGCTGGAGGGAATGGCATGGGTTACCTTTCGGGTAAAGGAAGACGGTATTGTGCTTAACGAGGAAGACACCGGCATCCTGCCAATGGTATGCCAGTATAAGAGCGGACCGGTACGGTTTCAGAATGTATATCTTTTGGAGAATTATACGGAAGAGCTTGCAGCGGCTCACGGTATTTACGGATATGGCGGTGTGACGCTGACCTTAAGTGATTTGCAGACCTGGAGTGAGGAGATTCTGGGAGACTGGGTGCTGCCCATAGGGCAGGTACTGAAGTAGCAAATTACTTTGCTACCAGTACCCAGCTTTCAAACCATCTAAGCCATTTGTCCACAAATCCGGCCTCAATGGGCTGACCGGACAGAACCGGGTAGAACAGTATGAATAATAGAAATGCAGATATAGCATAGACAATTACAAGTGTATGGAAGCTTCGCTTTGAAAGGCGTTTTTTACACTGTAATATGCTGTATACAATCATGAGTACCACGAAAACCACACTGGGGAAATAGTGGTAAATAAAGGTAAGTCGGCTTACGAAGAACCAGGGCAGATATTGCGCCAAGTAACCAATGGTGAAAAAGGCAGCATATCTGTCCTTTTTGCGTATTGCAAGATACAGTATGTATAGGAATGCAGGAATTCCGAGCCACCAAACAAGAGGGTTTCCAAAGGAACTGATTCCTTCCCTGACGGTATCATCTATAACGCCGGAGTAGTACCAGATAGGGCGTGCCATGATGGGCCATTTGTAAAAAGGTGAGGAAAAAGCATGCTCCGCCACAAGGTCACTGTGATAATTAAACATGTTGACCTGATTATTCAGCATACGGGCAATGAGTCCTGTATTTACATTGTCTTTGAAAGGAAGGTAAGACAATGTATAAATCAGTGCAGGTACGGCACCGAAAGCTCCTACACAGAACAGAATGGTCTTTTTGGTATATGCGGCAAAGTTTTTTATAATATGGGAATGGGCAATGCCGTTTGTCGTCTTTTTGGGAGCTGCACAGGCAAATTGATATTCTTTGTAACGTCTGTAGAGTGTTGCAAAGAAGAGGACGGCTAATCCGACACCTGCATAAGCTCCGGTCCATTTACATGCCACACCGAATCCCATACAAAGACCGCTCAAGCCCAAAGGCAGGAAAGTTTTCTTCAAAGGGGTATCATAAAAGCTCATTGTAATGTAACGGTACATGAAGTAATACATCAGAATGACAAAGAAGGTGATGTATACGTCTATGGTAGCAATTCGGGTTTGGGCAAAATGCATAAAGTCAAAGGCAAAAAGTGAGCAGGTAAGAGCTGCGCAGGCAGTATCCTTGAATATGCGTTTGCCGAATACATAGGTGATGGGAACCATAAAAATACCGAAAAGAGTACCAACGATACGCCATCCGAAGGGATTCATGCCAAACAGTGCCACTCCCATGGAAATAAAGATTTTGCCAAGGGGAGGATGCGTATTTTCATAGCTGTACATGCCGTTTAAAAATTCGTAGGCTGTGCGGGCATGATAGATTTCATCAAAATACATGCTGTTCCTGAAAGAGGCACGCTCGGGGAAAAGCCCGGCTTCATCAAACAGGGCAGGATAATCTGCTGCGTTTAGCGGCATTATGGTATTGCCTGACGCATCTTTAAATACCAGCTCAATTAGTATAGCCTTTGGGCTATCCAGTGTCAGACGCAGCTGATGTGAGAGCGTGGATGCAGGATTTATGTCTGTAATGGAAAGCTCCTTCCAGGTAAATACCGTGGACAGCTCAAGCGGACCAACGGTGTCCCACAAAGAGGTATCCGTATTGTAGGTTTCCAAGTTATATTGACGATTTTCGGAAGGCCCCATGTAGTAGGATAAGGTTGCAGGAATATTCCCCTTGCCGAAATCCAAGGTAATGGTGTCGTTTGCCTGTAACTGCATACTGCTTTCAGGGGCCTTTGTGTCACCAAGATCATAAAGCGCAATGGCACTGTAAAGCAGGGTAATAGCTAAAATCAGAATGAAATCCCACTTGCTCCATTGGATAGTGCCAGTAGTTTGGAGAGGGGCATAAGAGGTTTTTGTTCTGCTCTTATGGACATGCCCTGCAGAGGAAGTGGCTTGAATAACAGTAGTTACATTTTCTTTGATATACAGTTTGCGGATGACATGGTAAAAATAGCAGATGCAAAATACCATGCCTAACGAAATAAGAAGGATGGCCGGAGCCTCTCTGTCGTAGTTTGCCGGGTCATAATAAAACATGACATGGGCAGTGTTGTAAAAATGCAGGACGGTGAAGGCACCGTAGCATAAATAGAGCTGTTTTGCAGGCTTGTGCAGATAAGCAAACAGGATAAGCACAAGTACCGGATAGAGATATCGCTCATGCATACGCACGGAAAATACAAACATGGTAGCGATAATGAAAGCACCCGTCACGAAATAGGAGGCGTTATCCTCCTTGTTTTTCAGACCTATGAACAAAGAAACAATTACAATCAGCAGGATGACAATGACACCCCAAGTTTTACAGCTGAAGAATAAAAATTTGGTCTCCTGAGGAGTCCAGCTGAGTCCGAACAGTGCCCAGAAATTATAGGCGTTTACGGAAGTATAAGGGTAAGAACCAAGAGTGGAGGTGTATTGTGCAAAAACTTTTAAGAGACCAAAGGGAGCACAAAGAAGCACCATACCCAATATGGTTAAGATACCCTGTATCAGATTGCGCAGGAACTTTTGTATAGAAAAATCCGTAAGGAATACATGTCGTACAATGCCAACAAGCAATATCGGTGTAAATACAAGCATCTGAGGTTTTAGAAGAACACCGATGCCAAAGGTTATATAGGCGGGAAGCAGTTTCCCTTTAGTCAGATACAGACACATTATGATGAGAGCCAGCGTAAATACGGAATCTACCTGTCCCCACATGGCGGAATTCACAAAGACCGCCGGATTTAATACATATATTGTTGTAAGAAGTAAAGAAGCGGTTTCCGGAAGCTTCTTTTTGGCCGTTTTATACAACAAAATACCGGCTCCCATATCGCAGAGAATGGCAGGAGTTTTTAGTAAAAGCAGATGAAGTCCTGACAAGTAGGGAATATGGAACAGGCGGGTTAAGGCACCTACAAAGTACAATATGTACATATATCCCGGAGGGTAGTCGGTAAATACATCCGGATCATAAAAGCCTGCGGGTCCCAACTCGCAGATGCGGTTTGCCCATGCTGCAAAACAGGCAATGTCCGTATCAAAACCATGATAGAGACAAGCGAACAGGATTCTGATAAGCAGGGCAACAAAAAGAATTATCGGAAGGCTGTTTTTCGGCAGCCGGAACCGGTTGTCCTTTAAACGCAGATAACAAAAATAGAATACCGCTATGCAGATAAGTGCAAAAAAATGTATGGTTAACATCAGTAAAACCTCCTAAGATTTCCTAACTAAAATTATAGCAGAACCTATCATATATGCAATGATAAATTAAAATGCGATATTTGTAAAAAATAAGTGAAAAATATATGTCGGGTGTGGAAGTTAAGGAAAGATATGATATAATGGAGGACACAAGAACAGTAAGAAAAGCAGGAGGAGTACCATGAGCGCATTTGTTGAATTTAAGAATGTGAAAAAGGTGTACAAGACAGGAGAGATATCCATATCTGCATTGCATGATGTAAATTTTGAGATAGAGCAGGGGGAGTTTTGTGTGATTGTGGGGGCTTCCGGTGCCGGAAAGACCACGATTTTAAATATTTTGGGAGGCATGGACAGCCTTACGGAGGGAAGTGTCTTTCTGGATGGAGAGGAAATTTCCAAATACGGTAAAAAGCAGTTGACTGCCTACAGGCGTTTTGACGTGGGATTTGTATTTCAGTTTTACAATCTGGTGCAGAATTTGACGGCTCTTGAGAATGTGGAGCTTGCTGCACAGATTTGCAAGGACCCGCTTCCCGCGGATGAGGTGCTTGATGAGGTGGGACTTTCCGAGAGAAAGAGTAATTTTCCCGCACAGCTTTCCGGTGGAGAGCAGCAGAGAGTTGCCATTGCAAGGGCACTTGCAAAGAACCCGAAGCTATTACTTTGCGATGAACCCACGGGTGCACTTGATTACAATACCGGAAAGGCAGTTTTAAAGCTTTTGCAGGATACCTGCAGGGAGAAAGGAAAGACGGTAGTGGTGATTACCCATAATCAGGCACTTACTGCAATGGCGGACAGGGTGATTACCGTAAAGAGCGGCACCGTGGTCAGTGTGGTAAAGAATGAGCAGATTAAGGACATTTCTGAGATTGAATGGTAATGGAAAGGATTTGAGGGCATGAGAGGTACGTCCATCAGTAAATCTACATTTCGTGAAATAAAGCTAAGCTTTGGGCGATTTGCTGCTATTTTAGCCATTGTGGCACTCGGTGTGGGATTGTTTGCGGGGCTTAAAGTGACAAAACAGGCTATGATTTTAACAACCGGTACATACCTGGAAGAAACCCGATTTTTTGATTACAGATTGCTGTCAACATTGGGTTTTGAAGAGCAGGATATTGAGGCTTTGCGGTCTGCTTCGGGGGTCGTGGCAGTGGAAGGCGCTTTTTCCTACGACATTCTCTATGAGAGTGAAAGTGGCAGGGACGGTGTGATAAAAGCGCACAGTATCACGGATAATATCAATCAGCTTGTGGCAGTGTCCGGACGTTTACCTGAGGCGTCAGATGAATGTGTTGTGGATGTGAATCTGTTTCCGGAGGAATCGGTGGGGAAGAAACTTGTTTTGTCCAAAAACAATACGTCTGAGGACACAGAGCATTTTGCATACGGGGAGTATACCATTGTGGGAACGGTACAGTCCCCCTACTATATCCAATTTGAGAGGGGAAATACCGCACTTGGAACCGGTAGGATTGATGGGTTTGTATATCTGCGTCCGGAGGGATTTGCCGAAGATATTTATACGGAAGTTTACGTAAAGCTTTCTGAGGATTATCCACTGTACAGTCAGGAGTACAAGGATTATATCGAGAGTACTGATGTGCGGATGGAGGAGCTTACGGTACAATCTGCTATGGGTAGATATGACAGAATTGTGGCAGAAGCGCAGGGCGAAATCAATGATGCCCGTGAGGAACTGGAAGAAAAGCGGGTAGAAGGGGAATCAGAACTTTCCGATGCATGGGCGGAGCTTGAAAAGGCAAGG
>SVFG01000096.1 GCA_015056975.1 Lachnospiraceae bacterium
TATGGCGAGCGGTGCGGATATCATTTTAATTCCTGAGATTCCCTATGATATTGACAAGGTGATAGACAAGATAGAAGAACGCGATAAGAAGGGTTGCCGTTTTACTATTATTGCTGTGGCAGAGGGTGCAATTTCTAAGAAGGATGCTAAGCTTTCCAAGAAGGAATTTAAGGAGAAGATGAAGAAATATCCTTATCCTTCCGTTTCCTACGAGGTGGCTGCCCTGATTCAGGAAAAAACAGGCAGAGAGGTACGTGTTACGGTTCCCGGACATATGCAGAGAGGCGGAAGCCCCTGCCCTTATGACCGAGTGTTTGCAAGCCGTCTCGGTTCTGAGGCAGGTAAGCTGATTTTAGAGGGCAAGTATGGCTTCATGGTAGGCTATAAGAATAGAGAGATTGTAAGAGTTCCCCTTGAGGATGTGGCAGGAAAGCTTAAGATGGTATCTCCGGATGCGTCCATCGTAAAAGAAGCCAAGCTTTTGGGAATCAGCTTCGGAGATTAAAGAATACACTGAGGTGCCGATGACAGGCACTGCATATGGAGGTTGTTATGTCTTATACAGCGCTATACCGAAAGTTCCGCCCGGATACCTTCGCGGATGTGAAGGGGCAGGATCATATCGTTACTACACTGAAAAATCAGATAAAGGCGAATCGAATCGGGCATGCGTATCTTTTTACCGGAACCAGAGGGACCGGCAAAACAACGGTAGCAAAAATACTTGCGAAAACAGTGAATTGCGAGAACCCCACAGAGGACGGTCCCTGTGGGGACTGTCGTATTTGCCGTGCCATAGCGGCGGGGGCAAGCATGAATGTTATTGAGATTGATGCTGCGTCCAATAATGGTGTGGATAATATCCGTGAGATTGTGGAGGAGGTTTCCTATTCTCCTGCGGAAGGCAAGTACAAGGTTTATATTATCGATGAGGTACATATGCTTTCTATAGGTGCGTTTAATGCACTTTTAAAGACCTTGGAGGAACCACCCTCATACGTGATTTTTATACTGGCAACTACGGAGGTGCACAAGCTTCCCATCACGATTTTATCCAGATGTCAGAGATATGATTTTAAGCGTATTTCCATAGATACCATTACAAATCGCATGCAGACATTGATTGATGCGGAGAGTGTATCAGTGGAGGATAGAGCGCTTCGCTACATTGCAAAGGTTGCTGACGGTTCCATGCGTGATGCGCTCAGTCTTTTGGATCAGTGTATTGCATTCCATCTTGGCAAAGAGCTTACCTATGATAAGGTGCTTGATGTGTTGGGAGCGGTAGATACGGGAGTATTCAGTACACTGCTCCGCCATGTGCTTGACAGGAATGTGTTGGGATGCGTTGAGCTTTTGGAAGATATTGTAATGCAGGGAAGAGAGCTTAGTCAGTTTGTTACGGATTTTACCTGGTATTTACGAAACCTTTTATTGGTACAGGCCTCCGATAATCTGGAGGATGTTATAGATATGTCCACGGACAACCTTGCCCGCCTGAAGGAAGAGGCGCAGATGGTGGATGCAGACCGGATAGTGAGGTATATTCACATTTTTTCTGAACTGTCAGGACAGATTAAATATGCTTCACAAAAGCGTATTCTGGTAGAGATTGCGCTGATTAAACTATGCAAACCGGATATGGAAATCAGCCAGGAGGCACTGATTGACAGAATACGTCAGGTGGAAGACAAGGTGGAAAACGGTGTGGTTGTAGCGGTGGCAGAGGGCACAGCGCCTGTGCAGGGGGCTGTAGCACCAAGAAAGCCGAGGCCGGAGTTACCCAAAGCAATACCTGAGGATATTAAAGCGATTGTTTCGAAGTGGCCTGCAATTGTGGGAAGTGCTGAAAATCCCATGAAAATGCATATGAAGAATGCGAAGCTAAGCTTGGGAGGAGATAACCGTCTGTTTTTGGTGATGGAGGATGGCGTGAGTTCCGATTATTTTACGCAGAATGTGTCCAACAAGGAACAGCTGCAGCTTTTGCTTGCAGATTTTTCCGGCAAAGAAGTGGAGGTTTCTATCCAGACAGTCAACAGCGAGAGGGAATTTGAGGACAATTATCCGGACCTTTCAAGGTTAATTAATATGGATATTGAGGAAGAGGAATAGAAAGATATTTTTTTCCTTGCAGGATAATGCTGCAAGATGTTACAATCTAAGTTGTGAGGCGCGTTTTTGACGCTGACAATTATATTTTTGGAGGACAGTTTTATGGCAAAGCGTGGAGGATTTCCCGGCGGTATGCCCGGCAATATGAATAATCTGATGAAGCAGGCACAGAGAATGCAACGTCAGATGGAGGAAGGACAGAAGGAATTAGAGACCAAGGAGTTCACTGCGGCAGCAGGTGGCGGTGCAGTATCTGTTACCGTAAACGGTAAGAAGGAGATTGTAAGTGTGAAGCTTTCAGAGGAGGTCGTAGACCCTGATGATATTGAGATGCTTCAGGACTTGATTGTGGCAGCTACCAATGAAGCGCTCCGCCAGGCAGAGGATGCAAGCGCAGAGCTCATGGGCAAGATGACAGGTGGCTTCGGCGGAGGATTTCCTTTCTAATGGATATGTATAGCGGACATATCAACAAGTTAATAGAGGAGCTTGCGGCGTTACCCGGTATCGGCTCTAAGTCGGCGCAGCGCTTGGCATTTCATTTGATTAACATGCCACAGGACAAGGTGAACCGTTTGGCGAATGTAATGATGGAAGCTAAGGCAAATGTGCGTTATTGCAAGGAATGTTATACTCTGACCGACAGAGAAGTCTGCCCGGTGTGTGCGAACGACAAGCGCGACCACAGGCTGATTATGGTGGTGGAGAATACCAGAGATTTGGCGGCCTATGAAAAGACCGGTAAATACGAGGGCGTGTACCATGTCTTACATGGTGCAATTTCTCCCATGATTGGTATTGGCCCCGGCGATATTAAGTTAAAGGAGCTGATGGAGCGCCTGCAGGAGGATGTGGAGGAAGTAATTATTGCCACCAATTCCAGTCTGGAGGGCGAGACTACCGCTATGTACATCAGCAAACTGATAAAACCCACAGGGATAAAGGTCACCAGAATTGCAAGCGGCGTGCCGGTGGGCGGTGATTTGGAATATATTGATGAGGTTACCCTGCTTCGTGCACTTGAGGGCAGAGTAGAATTATAAATGATGGAGGTAGCAAGATGTCAGTAGAGACAAAAGTATTTGGAAAAACTCCTGACGGACAGGAGATTATGCTGTACAGTATCAAAAACAGCAAAGGCATGCAGGTAGATTTGACCAATCTGGGTGCAATCATTGTTAACTTACTTGTACCGGACAAAGATGGACAGGTGGCAGATGTGGTGTTGGGCTACGACAAGGTAGAAGACTATTTTAGAAACGGGTGCTTCTTCGGAGCTGTTATCGGACCCAGTGCAAACCGTATCGGAGGAGCGAGCTTTGAGGTGGATGGTGTAACCTACCAGCTGGCAGTAAATGACGGCCCCAACAATTTACATAGTGATTTCTTTAAGGGTTATCATAAGCTTTTATGGGATGCAGAGGTTTCTGACAACGGTGTCACATTTAGCCTTGAAGACACAGATGGTAATATGGGCTTCCCCGGCAACAAGAAGGTGCAGGTTACCTATACCTTGGATGAGGAAAATGCATTAACGCTTCATTAT
This sequence comes from Lachnospiraceae bacterium, assembly GCA_015056975.1. Taxonomy (GTDB): domain Bacteria; phylum Bacillota; class Clostridia; order Lachnospirales; family Lachnospiraceae; genus Acetatifactor. The sequence goes on from SVFG01000096.1 coordinate 3,662, forward strand.
CATGGTAGCAGTGATAAGAAGACCATTCTGAACCTGACCAATCACACATATTTCAATCTGGACGGACATGACAGCGGAAGCATCGAAGGACATGAACTTAAGTTGAATGCTTCCAATTATACACCGATTGTGAGGGGTGCGATTCCTACAGGTGAAATTGCTCCGGTAGCAGGAACCATCATGGACTTTACAACTGCAAAAGAAATCGGTAGGGATATCAGAGAAGATTTCATGCAGATTAAGATGACAGGTGGTTATGATCACAACTGGGTAATTGACGGATGGAATGGTGAGCTTAGAGAGTTTGCTGTGGTAAAAGGACCTAAGAGCGGCAGAGTAATGAAAGCCTATACCAATCTGCCCGGCGTACAGTTCTATGCAGGTAACGCTATTTCTCCCCAAACCGGTAAGAATGGTGCGGCATATGCAAGACGAGGCGGCTTATGCCTTGAGACCCAGTATTACCCTGATACGGCTCATCAGCCTTCTTTCCCTTCCTGCATTTTCGGCGAGGGCAAAGAATATGATTCTGTGACTGTATATCGTTTTGAATAAAATTTTGTCGAGCACTTTTTAAATTACGACGACAAAGAATGATAAAATACCTCCCATGCCAATGTTATTATGGAGGAAAACGGCATGGGAGGTGTTTTTATATGGAATTACCAAAAAATATTACACAAATCGGACAAGCAGATAACAATGTAAAAATTTATGTAGAGGATTATGTTGTATCCTATATGAAGCAGCTGAACCATATGGCACAGAACAAGGAACTGGCGGTGGCATTATATGGTGTGCGCAAGGAAGAGGAGGGCGTTTCATATCTGTTTTTTTACGGAGCGGCCAAATTAGACTTTTTGCAGAGGGAAACAAGACATTTGTCACAGGCGCAACATCAGGAAATTGAACGGCTGAGAAGACATTACTTTGAAGAATTGGAATTCTTGGGTTACCGTATCCTTGACGGAGAGATGGTAGAGGGATTCCATGTCTGTGAACAGGGAATCTGCAGATACATAACGGGATATGCACAATTTTATGAAAAGAATGACAGCATGCTTGCGTATATGCTGGATGTCCGCAAGGAGGAAATCCAGCCGGAGGTCGTAGAACGGGAAAAGTATGATATCGTAAAGAGACGTCAGGAGGAAAGAAGACAGGAAGAAAGGCGGCAGGAGGAGAGAAGACAAGAGGAACGCAGAGGCGGCGAGCGGCAAAGTCATTATAGAAACACGAGGCAATTCAAACAGGAGAGACAAGAGAATGCTGCAGATAAAATCCGTCATATGAAAGTATCTGTTGCGGCAGCCTTTGCTCTTTTGTGCGTATTTGGTTATGCGCTTTTGAATGGTGAGGGTGGAGTCTCAAGATTACAGAAAGCTGCCGGGCAGATGTTTCAGCGGCTTGGAGAGCAGAAATTGCCGGATGCGGTGGAAGTCAATAACAATAATGTGCAGGTTGATACATTGGTGGCGGATGAGGAACTTACCCGTGCATTGGAGCAGGAGAATCAATTGCCACCTGTGAGCATGGAACCTACGCCAATCCCTACACCAATACCGACTCCTACACCAACACCGATGCCCACTCCTTTACCGACACCGACGCAAGCTCCGACTCCTGTACCGACACCGGAAGTAACACCTACAGTGGCCCAGCCGGTTGCATATACGATTAAAAGCGGAGATACTTTAATAGGAATCAGTATGAAAAATTATGGTAACGAGTCCATGGTAAAAGAGATATGCGCGCTTAATCGGATTTCGAATCCGGATGATATTAAGGTAGGCGAGAAAATTTTATTACCATGAGTGATATATCTATGATATAATGGCAATAGACATTATACCGGCCGAGAGCCAAGCGAAGGTAAAGTACATGGCAGATATCAGGGATTATTTAAAAGAAAAAGAGAAGCGTGAGAAGGCAAGGGGCGATTACCGGAATAAGATTGCCCGTCATAAGCTGACTACCGTATATAGAATTCTTTTGGTGCTTGTAATTATAGCGGCGGTGATAGCCTTAGTTGTTGTGCAATATAACAGGCGGATTTTTACGGGATATGAAACGCTTACATCCATTCCAAGGGAGAAGGCGGCGGATACGACAGATGTGCGTCTGCGTGATGCTGTGCTATCCTATAGTAAGGATGGCGCGCACTGTACGAACGGTAAAGGGACAGTAACGTGGAATCAGACGTATGAAATACAGGATGTAAAGATTGCAAAATGTATGGACGTGGCAGCTATTGCAGATTATAATGGCAGAAGTATCTATGTGCAGAGTGTGGATAAAGTGTTGGGGCAGATTACTACTACAATGCCGATACAAAACATTGCGGTTTCTGCGAATGGAAATGTTACTGCTGTGTTGGAAGATAAGGATATTACCTGGGTAAATACTTATAATGCAAACGGAGAGATGTTATATACCGGGCAGACACATATGCATGACAGTGGATACCCTGCAGCAATCAGCTTATCTCCCAACGGAGATTTGTTGGCGGTCAGTTATATTTATGTGGATGCCGGAGAACTGAAGAGTAATGTGGTATTTTATAATTTTGGACCGGTGGGGGCTAATCAAAGTGATTATTTAGTGAGTACGCACATTTATACGGATCAACTTGTTCCTGAGTTGCATTTTATGAATGATAATACGGCTTTTGCAGTGAGTGACAGCAGCCTTATGATATTTAAGGGAAGCCAGAAGCCTACACAGGAGGCAAGTTATTTCTATGATAATGAAGTGCAATCTGTTTTTTACGATGAAAATTACATAGGAATTGTTTTCCTTTCGGACAACTCGGAAAGTACATACAAAATAGAAGTATATGGAACAGACGGGAAGAGAGTAGGAACCTATTATTTTGATTTGGATTACAGACAACTCTTTTTTGGAAAGGATTATTTTACAGTTTATAATGAGACGGAATGTATGATTATGACACTGGAAGGAACCGAAAAGTACAATGGTAGTTTCACGAAAGCTGTAAATCTGATGTTGCCGACCAATAGAGCATATAAATTTATGCTGGTGACGGATAATTCCATAGATACGATACAGTTAAAATAAGCTGTCAAATAGCATAGGAGGAAACAAATGAATATTTTATTGATTATTGTTTTGGTTTTACTCATTTGTAAAATAAGAGATGGTTACAAGCGCGGCATGGTAAAAGAAATTATCTCTTTTGTTTCTTTAATTATATTATGTATTGTGTTGGCGTTGCTGGCAAATGGTATAAGTAATTATTTTGATAAGAAATTTATTAACGTCGCATTAGTAGTAGTTCTTTTATTAATTATTGCAGTTGTACATCACCTCTTAAGTATTTTGTTCTTTTCGGCAAAGCTTGTGGTCAAGCTTCCGATAGTAAGTTGGGCAGACAAACTATTGGGTATCATAGTCGGAATTTTAGAAACAATTCTGATTCTTTGGACACTTTATACATTTGTTATGCTGATGGATTTGGGAGCAATAGGGACCCAAATTGTGTCATATACAAAAGAAAGCAATGTTTTGCGTTGGTTTTATGAGAATAATTATTTGGCATATCTGTTGGAAAGTGTCAGTTCCAAAATTGATTTTAAAGCAATTATGTAGCACGAAGCGCCCATGCTCTTTAAGAATCCGGAGCGGGGCGCTTTGATTTTCATGAATTGAATAAAAAATAGCGAAACATGATTGACAAATAATTTTGTCCGGTGCTATAATAAAATTCCACCGCTAAAAAATCAAAAAGCGGTCGGGAAAATTTAAAAAAGTTGTTGACAAGGGAAGCGACATGTGATATTCTAACAGAGTTGCCGCTGAAAACAGCAACAACAGGAACCTTGACAAATAAACAGTAATGCAACCCTGAAAATTCCAGATTAAGATTTCGGAGCGCTACGCGCTCGAGTACGTTTGCAGAGGGCGGTGGGGAACTTGTTCACCATCCGGCGGAGGCAAACGAACGGACAATGCGAAGCATTGCGAAATCAAACGGGAGCGAGAGACTTTAGTCTCGAGCTTGGAAAATTCAGAGAACAGATTCTTAAAGAATCAACCTAAAAACAGTAATGCCAGATAAGACTGGCAGGATATGCAACTTCTTGCAGAAGTTGCAGCAAATTAAGTTTGCAACTTAATTTGTGAAACTCGATTAAATCCGTATTTCGTGATGCAACCACAATTCATAGACCTTCGGTCTATTTCATTGAGTTTGCATCTCCTATGATTTTTACAAATCAAGCATCCGCCTGTGCGAGCACGGCGTCTGATGATTTGGTAAAAATCGCACGAAATACCAGAATACAACATGAGAGTTTGATCCTGGCTCAGGATGAACGCTGGCGGCGTGCTTAACACATGCAAGTCGAACGGACTTTTAATGAAGCCTAGCGATTTAAAAGTTAGTGGCGGACGGGTGAGTAACGCGTGGG
>SVFG01000097.1 GCA_015056975.1 Lachnospiraceae bacterium
ACAGCTGGAAGCACTTGCAGAGGAATTATGGGATACACATCAGAAAAGAGAAGGCTAAAAGAGTGTAGGAGGAATTTTTCATGAAATATGTATGTGATGTATGCGGTTGGGTTTATGATGAAGAAACGGGTGCGCCTGAGGTAGGAGTTGCTCCCGGTACTAAGTTTGAAGATTTGCCGGAGGATTTTTTGTGTCCGCTGTGTTCTATGGGGAAGGAGTATTTCAGCGAGACAAGTGAATAAGAAGGAGAAAAGGTCACTGCATGTTTTTTAGTGCAGTGACCTTTTTGATTAAATTATTTGCTTCCTTCTCCACCCGGGCCGTCCTTACGGGGAACCTCGTCAGGAATAATGTCCTGAGGCAGATCTTCCTTAGGAATATTGCCGTCGTCATAGGAATCTGCGGGACGCTGACCGTCGGGGTAAACATTTACTTTTTCTTTCATTTTTTTTACCTTCCTTTCGATAATAGGATGTACAGGAAAACTTCTTTGTATACAGAGAGAATAATGGTTGCCAGTAGTGGTAAAATTGTATAAACTAGATGTAGGGTATGCAAAAGAAATGAAAAAGCAAATGATAAGGAAGGGGAAAATGTCAATGAAGAGACACATGATAATCGGACTGCTGGTGGGAACGTTTATTATGTTTGCTGCATGCAGTAAGGAGTTACCTGAGAATGTTAATGCAGAAAATGAATTGTCTGTAGAGATAGAAGATGGTACGGCAGAGTCAACAAGTGAGGAGGATAAAGAGTCTGAAACAAATAATGCGGCAGATGATACGGAAGGTATAACGGAAACGGAGCAAGCGGTGACTTTATCCGACATGGAAAAACTTATGCAGATACCTTGGGAGGAAGTCAAGAAAAGTCCTGTGTACGATTACTCCGGTGAGTGGAACAGCAGTGTATATAAGCTGGCAGAGCTTCCCGTGCAGGATATTAGTATGTTTGGCTATGCAGATAGTGACGGGTTTGCAAGCGGCGTAGCCATTGCACATAAGGGGAATGTAAGTTATTTTGACTGGTTATATACATCGGTTCATGGCGCGATGCCCGACCTATATTGGGATGAGGCAGATAAACAGCTGCAGGTGTGCCTGCATCCGTCCACCGGTACGGGTTATTCGGTGGATGAATTGCATATTCTGAAAGAGGATGCTTCCATGCGGCTTGAAGATTTTTGCTTTGGCGTCAATGAATATGCATCTATATTAACGAATCGTGTGGAGTACACTGTGATGGAGGAGAATGACAAGCAGCTGATTCAGTTTATGGATGCAGAGGAAGAAAAAGAGCTTGCAGTGATTGATGTAACGCAATATCTTTTGGGGAATGATGGAGAAGCAGTCGGCATAAAAAATGTCTTTATGGCGGATATGGTAAGCTTTACCTTAGGGGAAGAAATTAGGATAGCGTTTATTCCGGGATTTTTGCCGGAGGGCGGATATGTTTTGTTTGATGATATGCCGGTATTTCAGGCACCGGTAATATTTGATGCAGACGGTAATTTTACGATCGGAGAAATTTTGGTAGTACAGTAAGCGAAGAGAGCAAGCGAGGAGGAAATGCAGATGTACGTTGCAAATGAGAATCGTTACAATGAAATGCAATATTTAAGATGTGGGAAAAGTGGTCTGTTGCTTCCAAGGGTAGCACTTGGATTATGGCACAATTTTGGTTCCGTTGACCGCTTTGAAAATATGAAGGAAATGCTTTTTGAGGCATTTGACCGTGGAATTACTCATTTTGATTTGGCAAACAATTATGGTCCGGTACCCGGTTCTGCGGAGGAGAACTTCGGAAGAATTCTGGATAGCGATTTGCGTCCTTATAGGGATGAGCTTATTATTTCTTCCAAAGCCGGCTATGATATGTGGCCGGGACCTTATGGTAATTGGGGAAGCAGAAAGTATATGATGGCAAGCTTAGACCAAAGCTTAAAGAGGATGAAGCTGGATTACGTAGATATCTTTTACCATCACCGTCCGGACCCCAATACACCCCTGGAGGAAACTATGGGTGCTTTGTCCGACATGGTGAAGCAGGGAAAGGCATTGTACGTGGGATTGTCCAATTACGGACCGGAGCAGCTAAAGGAAGCTGCGGCAATTTTAATGGCAAATGGCACGCCGCTTTTGATTACACAGCCCTTTTATCACATGCTCGACAGATGGGCAGAAAAATCAGGCCTTTTGGATGCGGCACAGGATGTGGGTGCAGGCGTGATTTGCTTTAGTCCCTTAGCTCAGGGTGTTTTGACAGACAGGTATTTGGAGGGAATTCCGAAGGACAGCCGTGCGGCAAGAAATCATTTCCTGCATGAGAGCAGTATTACGGAGCACAAACTTTCCATTGTTAGACGGCTTAAGGAGATTGCAAACGGCAGGGGACAGAGTCTGGCGGAGATGGCGCTTTCCTGGGATTTAAGAGGAGATAAGGTGACCACCGTATTAATCGGAGCCAGCAGAAAAGAACAGATTGCCGAGAACGTAAAGATTGTAAAGCATTTGGAGTTTACAGAAGAAGAGCTTGCAGCGATTGAGGCTGTGCTGGCAGATTATTAGGCATAGGAGAGACAAAAGGAAGCAGAGTATGGCGGCAAAGAAGTTTTATGCAGTAAAAAAAGGTAAAATAACAGGTGTATTTTCAAACTGGGATGATTGTAAAGCGGCAGTGGATGGTGTGTCGGGAGCAGAATACAAAGGATTTGGAACCAGATTGGAAGCAGAGCAGTATCTGGGACTTGCTTCGACAGCGGATGAAGAGGACTGTGCAAGGAATAGCAAACCGAATGCAGCACCCGGGACGCTAATTGCCTATGTAGACGGAAGCTATGAGGATTCTCTGAAAAAGTATGCCTTTGGGTGTGTGTTTATTACAGCGGATGGTACGGTGTATACTGCCTTTGGAAACGGGGATAATGAGCAGTCCCTGCAGCACCGCAATGTGACCGGAGAAATGCTTGGGGCTATGTATGCAGTGCGGACTGCCATGATAAGCGGATATAACGCCATAGATATTTATTTTGATTACGAGGGTATTGAAAAGTGGGTAACCGGTGCTTGGAAGGCTAAGGCAGAACATACACAGAAATATGCGGCATCCATGCGTGAATGGGGCAAGAGCATCCGGATTGGCTTTCATAAGGTTGCTGCCCATACGAATGTAAAATATAATGAACTGGCAGACAGGATGGCAAAGCGCGGGCTTACGGAGGGACATGGAGTACCTAAGATATGTCCCGTGACAGAGCTGGAAAATTATATCGAGGATTAAGGTGGAGGCATGGAACAGGTACGTTTGAATAAATATCTGGCCTCTTGTGGCGTTTGTTCCCGCAGGGAAGCAGACCGGCTCATTGAGCAGGGAAGAGTGCAGATTAACGGAGAAACGGCTCTGGTGGGGCAATCGGTTACGGCAGAGGACGAGATAAAGGTAAATAAGAAGCTGGTACAGGGACGAAGCAAAAGAGTAGTTCTGGCTTACTATAAGCCCATTGGCGTAGTCTGCACGGAGAAAGACAAATATGCGGATAAAAAGGTGACGGATATGATAAAGTATCCGATGCGCGTAACCTATGCCGGCAGATTGGACAAGGATTCGGAAGGGCTGTTACTTTTGACCAATGACGGTGATTTGATAAATACCATGATGCGCGGGGCTAACCGTCATGAAAAGGAATATGTAGTAAAGGTGGACAAGAAAATAACACCTGCTTTTTTATCTGATATGGAAAAGGGTGTATATCTAAAGGAACTGGAGCTTACTACAAGACCATGTGAAATTCGTGAAATCGGTCCTTACACTTTTCAAATCATTTTGACGCAGGGAGTAAACAGACAGATACGCAGAATGTGTGAGACTCTTGGGTATCAGGTGAAAAGCCTGAAACGAATCCGGGTCATGAGTATAAGATTAGATGGTTTAAAGCCCGGTGAATATCGGGAATTAAATTCAAGTGAGATGGAACAATTATACAGGGAATGCAAAATGTTAAATTGTGATTAGATAAAATAAGGCGGTAGAGAAAATGCAGTTATCAAAGATTGACAGAATGAAATATCTTGTAGAGCAGTTGAATCTGGCGGCAAAAGCATATTATGCAGAGGACCGTGAGATTATGAGTAACTGGGAATACGATAAATTATATGATGAACTGGTAGAACTAGAGGGAGAAACAGGTGTTATTTTATCCAACAGTCCCACAGGAAAAGTAGGGTATGAGGCAGTTGAGGAGCTTCCCAAGGAACAGCATGAAAGCCCCATGCTTTCACTCGGTAAGACAAAAAGCAGAGAGGAATTACAGAGCTGGTTGCAGGGGAATGAAGCGGTTTTGAGCTGGAAACTGGATGGACTTACCGTGGTACTGACTTACCGTGACGGTAAGCTTTTGAAAGCGGTTACCCGTGGAAACGGTGAAATCGGTGAGGTTGTAACCAACAATGCAAAGACCTTCAAAAATCTTCCGCTAAAGATCTCATATCAGGGAGAACTGGTTCTGCGGGGAGAGGCAGTTATCAGTTATTCTGATTTTGAAAAGATTAATGAAGGCATTACTTCCGAAGAAGAAAAATACAAAAATCCCCGGAATCTGTGTAGTGGTTCCGTACGTCAATTAAACAATGAGATAACTGCCAAGAGAAATGTACAGTTCTTTGCATTTTCCCTGGTAAAGGCTGATGGTGTGGATTTTCATAATTCAAAAGAAGCACAGTATGAGTTCTTGAAGGAGCAGGGTTTTTCTGTGGTTGATTACAAAATGGTGACAGAGGATACTATTTTAGATGCCATATCTTATTTTGAGCAGAGTATACCCGACTATGATATTCCTTCGGACGGACTTGTGCTGACCTACGAGGATATTGCCTATGGTAAATCCTTAGGCAGGACTGCGAAATTTCCGAGAGATTCCATTGCTTTTAAATGGGCAGATGAGCTTCGCGAGACTACGCTTATCGATGTGGAATGGTCTGCCAGCAGAACGGGACTGATTAATCCTGTAGCTATCTTTGAGCCGGTGGAGTTGGAGGGTACTACGGTAAGTCGTGCTTCCGTACACAATATCAGTATTGTGAAAAGCTTAAAGCTTGGTATCGGTGATACCGTTACCGTGTATAAGGCTAACATGATTATTCCTCAGATTGCGGAGAACCTTACAGGAAGTGATACGCTTAAAATCCCAGAGATTTGCCCTGTATGCGGCGGTAAGACTCAGATACGACAGACAAACGAGGTGCAGTCCCTTTACTGTACCAATGAAAACTGTGCTGCAAAACAGATTAAGTCCTTTACCCATTTTGTCAGTAGGGATGCCATGAATATCGAGGGCTTGTCGGAAGCAACTTTGGAAAAGTTTATTGAGCAGGGTTTTATCCATGAGTTTGCAGACCTGTTTCATCTGACTGACCATCGCGAAACCATTGTGGATATGGAGGGCTTTGGTGAGAAGTCCTATCAAAAGCTGATTGACAGTATTGAAATTGCAAAAAACACCACCTTGCCACGAGTGATTTATGCACTTGGTATTGCCAATATCGGTGTGGCAAATGCAAAGATGTTATGTAAGCATTTTGATTATGATTTTGAAAAGCTGCGAAATGCCGACGTGGAGACCTTAAGTGCCGTAGAGGGCGTGGGAGAGGTGATTGCCACGGCATTTGTGGAGTTTATGCAGGATGAAGCAAAAAAGCAGATAATAGATCATTTGTTACAGGAAATCACTATAGAGGTTCCCAAAGTGGATGCAGAAAGCCAGACCTTAAGCGGAATGACCTTTGTCATTACGGGAAGCCTGATTCATTACGCAAGCCGCAATGAATTGAAAGATGAGATTGAACAAAGAGGGGGAAAGGTTGCAGGCAGTGTTACAGGAAAAACCACCTGTCTGATTAACAATGATGTGACCTCTACATCCTCCAAAAATAAAAAGGCAAAAGAGTTAAATGTACCGATATTATCCGAGGAGCAGTTTTTGGAGCAGTATTTTGGCTGATTGTGAGATATCTTGCAGCTTGGGGTTGCGGGATGCGCGAAAAAAGTGTAAGATAATAGAATCGTGATAAAAAAGAGAAAGTTCGAGGATATGATGATGCCCATTAAGACACAAAGCGAATTACCGGCAAAAGAAATATTGGAGAATGAAAATATATTTGTAATGGATGAGTTCCGTGCAATGCACCAGGATATTCGTCCCCTGCAGGTACTTATTTTAAATAATATGCCTGTGAAGCAGGATACGGAGTTGCAGCTTCTTCGTGCGCTGTCAAACACCCCCCTGCAGGTGGATGTGACCTTTATGAATGTAAAGAGTCATGTTTCCTTGAATACCCCTGCAAGTCATTTAAATAAGTTTTACACCACTTTGGATGAAATACGCGACCGCAAGTTTGACGGTATGATTGTCACCGGTGCGCCGGTAGAGGATATTTCCTTTGAGGAAGTGGATTATTGGGAGGAGACCTGTGAGATTCTGGATTGGGCAGAGACCCATGTAACCTCCACCCTGCACATCTGCTGGGCAGCGCAGGCAGGATTTTACCACTATTACGGAATCAACAAAAAGCAGCTGCCACAGAAGCTGTTCGGTATCTATGAGCACAAGGTGGCTAACCGTAAGATTCCTCTGGTGAGAGGCTTTGACGATATTTTCTTGGCACCTCACAGTCGTCACACGGAAACCCCCGCGGAGGCAATCCATGCCTGCAAGGATTTAACCGTGCTTGCAGAATCTCCTGATGCCGGTGTGTTCCTGGCTATTGCAGAAGAGGGCAAGAAGATATTTGTAACCGGTCACCCCGAATATGACCGATACACCCTCAATAATGAGTACTTTAGGGATTTGAATAAGGGCCTGCCCATTCAGGTGCCTTACAACTATTATCCCCAGGATAATCCCAATGAGAAGCCCCTTTTGCAGTGGCGTTCCCACAGCAACAATTTGTACAGTAACTGGTTGAATTATTATGTGTATCAGGTGACGCCCTACGAATTGTAATTTGTAGGTATATTTTTCCAATCTTGTCCATATACTATACTGAATAGACAGTACATACTGTCACAGTATAAGGAGGCAATTATGGCAAGAGGACAGAGAAAGACCATAGAAGAAAAAATAACCGCAAAGCAGGAGCTGATTCAGGCTATGCTTATCCGTATTGAATCTGAAAAGAGAGAATTGGAGGAGCTGTTTGAAGAAAAACGTCGCAAGGAGCTTGAGACGGTAGGAGATTTGATTAATGAATCCGGTTTAAGCTCTGAGGAAGTGGCAGACCTGTTGAAAAAATATGTGGAAGAGCGTACGCAGTGTGCGTCATAAAAATGAAATATGTTTATATGTAAGGCGGCCGATTATCCGGTCGCTTACTTTTTTGAAAAATTAACGCTAAAACGATTACATAATATCAGTTGACAAAACACAATATAAATGATAAAATACAACTACATATCGGGACATTCAAGCCAAATCGGCATTACTTCCACCATATGAAAACTAAATAGGGCGGAGGGATGCAGAAGTCAGAGTCAGGTATGTGATTATGTTCTCTCCGCAGAAAAGGAGAGATATATGAAAAGAAAAGCTTTAAGTGAGATGAATCTCATGGACAACTTTCTGTTCGGTTCCGTGGTGACCTATCCCGGGATAGGCGAGGAATTCAGCAGAAGACTACTGAAAATCATTTTTGGAAGGGATTTCGGGAAACTGCACATTACACCCCAGAAGGTGTATTATGGCAATGACACCGGACTCCACGGAACACGCCTCGACGTGTACATTGAAGAGGATGGCGAGGCGTTAGTGTCTGGAGATGTGGCGACGGTTTATGACGTAGAGCCGGAGAAAAACAATTCCGACACATCTGTGAAAGCATTGCCAAAGAGGGTACGGTTTTACCATGCCAAGATTGACACCAGAAGTCTGCGGGCAGGGGAAACTTATAAGAATTTGAAGAATGTCATCACTATCATGATTGTACCCTTTGACCCCTTCGGAATGGACCGTATGGTGTATACCATCAAGAGCGGCTGCATGGAA
>SVFG01000098.1 GCA_015056975.1 Lachnospiraceae bacterium
TTTGACTCTTCCGTCCGATACCTCATTCGCCCGAAACATTTCATAACGCCCCGAGGTCATCTTTTGAAAACGCAGATTGGCAGCCTTTAGTATCTCTTCGAAATACCCTGCTAATACATACTGTTCAAAAACAAGCTTCCTTGCATTGTTGCCGGTTGCCATATTTTCCAAGTCCTTGACATATCCGTATTCGGCGCTGTCCGTTTCTATTTTTGTAAGCTTTTCCCCCATCATGTCACGAACCTTCTTTAGTTCGGACAAATGGACATTCCAGCGTTTTTGTTCCCAAAGGGACTTTTGTCTGAGTTCTTTCTGCGCCTCCAGTTTTTGCTGTAATTCATTCAGCTCCACCATCTCCATACTTTTGATGGTAGCCTGCAAATGCCTGCACAGTTCTTCATTGGCAGCCACTTTTTCCCTATACGCGGCCATCTCAGTCTGTAAAGCCTGCACACTAAGCATATCCATTCTCGCCTTTAAGAAATCTTCTTCATCGGCAAACTCCTGATTTCGCAGTGCTTCACCAAATGCTTCCTCTGCACCCTTCTTTGCTCCTTCAAGCTCTTCACATTCCTGTGCAAGCTGTTTACCCGCACGTTCCTTTTCCATCAAAAGTTCCTGAAGTGCTCCGGCGCGCTCACAACACTCTTTCAGCTTCCCTTCCGCAGCTTTCACGGGAAGTGCCAGATACTCCAGACAAACACTCCTCTTTTCTTCTGCAAGCCTTTCTTTTATACAGGTAAGCTGTGCATCTATGTCTGTAGCCTGTTCCTTCAAGGAATGCATCATGGTCTGAACTGCCACCACATTGCCGTGCAGCTTCTGTAATGCCGCTTCCTCTACGGTTATCTGTTCCTTCAGTTCCTCCAAGTGCTCCTCCGATACCGGCATGTCGTCCGGTTTTGCCGGAGCCGGGTGGGAAGTAGAGCCACATACCGGACAAGGCTGCCCTTCTTTCAGCAATGCCGCCGCAAGTCCTATTGCAGAAAGCCTCCTGCGCCTGTCTTCCTCCTCATACTCAGCTTTCATGGCAAGAAGTGTCTTTTCCTGCTCCAGATACTGCTTTTGTCCACCGGCTGATTCCTTTTCTTTTTTTGCAATCTCTTTCTCTAATACTAAGCCTTTCTGCTCCAGCTCTTCCTTACTCTTTTTAAGTTCCAAAAGCTCTGTGATATCCTCTGCAAGAACCACAGTCCCGCGAAGTGCTTCGATTTCCTTTTCCAGAGCTTCCTTCTCCTGCACTCTGCGCGCCAGCTCCTCTTTCTTCTGTAAAAGAGTATTTATAAGCTGCTCTCTTTGCTTCCAAAGCTCATCCGCTACTGCCGCACGCATTGCAAGCTTGTATTTACATTCTTTCTCCTGATATTCCTCTGAAAGTGCGACCAGCTCCTCTCTCTTTTCAAGAGCCTGTCGGTAAGACAGTATACGCTGATTCTCCTCTGTCTGGCCGGTAATCTGCGCTGCCAGCTCCTCTATCTGCTTATCTGTAGCATTGCTCTCTTTGGTCAGCTTCTTGATCCGTTCCTTTGCCTCCTGCTCCATCCCGACCAAATACTCTGTTATCTTGGAATAATTCCAATGTTCTGCTCCGGTAAGCTCAAGGAATTGCTCTCTCACCTCTTCGGGCCACACACTCTTATCCATATCTGTACCGATAAGTCTGATATCCTCCTCCAGCTTATGCTTCTGTTCCGTGATTTTCTGGTAGAGTCCTCTGGCACGCACACTTAAATTCTGAGTGAAACGTTCATAAATACCAGTTCCGAAAATCTCACGGAATATGGCAGTTTTCTCTTTGGGAGATGCCACAAGAAGCCTTGCAAACTCTCCTTGGGCTATCATGGATATCTTCTTAAACTGCTGATAATCCAGCACCAGAATCTCCTGTAATGCAGCATTTACCTCTTTTACGCCTTCAAGCACTTTTCCATCCGGATAATAAAGAATGGCATTTTCTCTTTCCTTGGTAAATGCCGTACCGTCTCCTCGCTTCTTGGGTCTTAAATACTCCGGATTTCGCACAATACGATATTCCTTGCCACCATGCTCCATAGAAAGCTCCACATAGGTCTTTTCGGAAGGCTCTGCAAAATCACTGCGCACACCGCTCCGTTCCTTATCCCTTGTCTCCCCGCTAAGCGCACCGTAAAGCGCATACGAAATTGCATCAAAAATAGTGGTCTTTCCTGCACCGGTGGCCCCGGTAATCAAAAAAATCCCCTGTTCATAAAAGGTAGTAAAATCTACCTCCTGTCTATTTCTGTAGGGTCCCCATGCACAGAGGGTCAATTTTTGTGGTTTCATAATGTATCCTCCGCTTCTCTGGCAGCATCCTCAACCGCTGCTTTTCGCTTTTCATCCAGAGCCTCACCCTTAAGCATTTCATAAAACTCAGAAAATAATTCCACTGTACTCTTCTTAGCCGTATACAATTTACTCTCAAATCCTTCTTCCGCAGTCTTTTGATTCTTCTCAAAGAGAAGCTGAAGTACATTGGGATACACGCTGCGAAGTGTCCCCATGGGATCAATCAGTTCTTCCTCATCCGTTAGGGTTACCTGTAAGTAATCCTCCCTGTCCTTTTCATTTAACAACTGTACCTCACTACTGATAAGCTCCGAAAGCTTTCCTTTGATGCATCGCATCTCGTGAAGTGGCTTTAAGGGCAAAAGTTCTACCTTTACCTCTCTATCCGAAAACTCCACCAAATTCACAGATTTATCTCCCTTTGCTTCACTGAAGGAATACTTAAGCGGAGAGCCTGAATAGTACACCTGTCTGCTGCCGATATGCTGAGGTCTGTGGATATGTCCAAGTGCCACATACTGAAACATGGCAAACATATCAGCCGGCACATTGTCCAAACCTCCCACATTTACATCCACCTCCGAATCGGAAAGCTGTGGCATTTCACCCTGCTCACCGGTCACAAAATAATGAGTCACCAATACATAACGTCGATTCAGGCTCATCACCATGGGGTGGACGGACAACATTCTTTCCACCGCTTCTGCCAACGTATTGCACCCCAATACCGCAGGTTTTACAAAGGGCATGCACACAAAAGTCACCGGACCGAACTCATCCTCAAGGGTAACGCTCTTAAGCTCTCCATCGTACTCCGCACCGATATAAATTCCCTGCTTTTCCAATATACGGTCTGCAAACCCCACTCTCACTGCTGAATCATGGTTACCGCTCACCATAATGACCGGAATCCCTGTATCCGCAAAATCAGTCAGAAAATCATCCAAAAGCTCCACTGCCTCTGTGCCCGGCACCGAACGGTCATAGATATCTCCTGCAAGCACAACAGCATCCACCTTATGCTCCACTGCCAGATGATATATTTGCTTTAATATGTGCTTTTGATCCTCTATAAGGGAATACTCATGCAATTTTTTGCCAATGTGTAAATCCGCCGTGTGTATAAATTTCATAGTGTCTCCTTCTGACGTACGCCACTGTACTCGCGCAATTTCCTATAGTATAAAGAAAAAGTGTCTCACCGGTGCGGTGCACCGGCAAAGACGCTTCTGCTTCAATTCTTATTTACTTACAACATTATTTCTTTGGAGCCGGTTTACTCATTCGCTCTAATAACAAGTCTACCTTTTCCTTGATAAATGCCTTGTGCTCATCCTTGACCAGGAAGTACAGATAGGACTCTTTTGCATAGTCCATCGGCATACCCCTACCTGCAATCTTAAAGTTCACAAAGCCTTTGTCTATATAATCACCAATCTGTTCATTCGTGATGAATGCCGGTCTTTCCATACACTCCTCAAAAGATCTGGGCGCCGACTGATTCGGACAGGCAAAGGGTGTGTAAGGGTCATATTCCAGCTGTAATCTGGACTGCTGGGCATAATGCTCAGTGCGCTTCTTGCAACCGGGGTAACACACCTCGTTCACCAGTATCTCCACTCTATCCGCATGAGGTTTAATTGCTTCAAGGACTTCCTCATTGTGATTCAAATCATAGTCCAGTACTACCAGATAATAATCCTTGTCCAGCTCTTTCTGCAAGGCATCCGCATCCACAATCCGCTTGGTTGTAGAAGAAATCCTCTTAAAGTTCGGATACTCCTTGCGCAAATACTCCTCCAATACAGGCGTATTTACCAATACCTGGTTCATCCCATTATCTGCAAGCTTCATAATCAGATTACAGTAGGTATCATGTACATGCTTTTCCTCAAGCACCGAATTGGTCCAGGTAAAGCGTACCGGAATCCCATAGCTGTTGTACATATCCAGAATGGCACTCATATCTCGCTTACTGGTAATACCGAATACTACTCGTCCGCCATTCCAAATTGCTCCGGGAAATGTACCGTATACAGAGCCGATTTTATAACCGTCCCTGAATTTCTCCGGGAAATCCTGCATCAGTCTGATATATATCTGATTTAACACACGAAAATAAACAAATCCCGGCAAGTGCCAGTATATTTCCCTAGCGCTCATGTTGTCCTCCATTATACCTCTATTTCATGAATCCAGCCTTCGGGTGCTTCAATTCTGCCCATCTGGATACCGGTGAGTGTATCATACAGCTTCTTGGTAACAGGTCCCATCTCTGCCATACCGCTTGCCATGCAATACTCTTTACCGTGGTCAACAATCTTACCTACGGGTGAGATTACTGCTGCCGTACCGCAAAGACCACACTCAGCAAAATCCTTAACCTCTGAAAGAAGTACTTCTCTCTCCTCAACCTCAAGTCCCAAATACTCCTTGGCAACATATACAAGGGAACGTCTGGTAATGGAGGGAAGGATACTATTTGACTTAGGTGTAACTACCTTGCCGTCCTTGGTAACAAACAGGAAGTTTGCACCGCCGGTCTCCTCTACCTTTGTTCTGGTACGGGGGTCTAAGTACATATTCTCATCAAAGCCTTCCTCATGTGCGGAAACAATCGCATGAAGGCTCATTGCATAGTTAAGTCCTGCTTTGATATGACCGGTTCCGTTCGGTGCCGCACGGTCAAAATCACTGACACGGATGGTCAGAGGCTTAACGCCGCCCTTGAAGTAAGGACCTACAGGGGTTGCAAAAATTCTGAACTGATACTCGTTAGCCGGCTTAACACCGATAACGGGGTTGGTACCGAACATATAGGGACGCAGATACAAGGTTGCACCGCTTCCGTAGGGAGGCACAAATGCTGCATTGGCTGCTACGGTCTTGGTCACTGCATCAATAAATCTATCCTTGGGGAAAACGGGCATCTCCAATCTCTTTGCGGAATCAATCATACGGTCTGCATTTAAATCAGGGCGGAAGGTAACAATTCTGCCATCCTCAGTGGTATATGCCTTAAGCCCCTCAAAAACAGTCTGAGCATACTGCAAAACGCCTGCACACTCATTCAACACGATATTCGCGTCAGCGGTAAGCTTACCATCATCCCACTTTCCATCCTTAAAATCAGACACATATCTCATATCTGTCTGTACATATCCAAAGCCTAAATTACTCCAGTCGATGTTTTTCTTTTCCATAATGGATATCCCTCTTTTCTTAGTATGATTATTTTTTAATTATTATACTTTTGGATGCGAAAGTCAATACTTTCTCCCCATGTTAGAACTATTTAAAATCAAAAAATGCTTCCAATCTGTCATGCTTTATATGCCTTGCATCATGAAAATCCTCATCCGATATCCCCAATTCGTAGGGATTATATGAACCTATTACATCCAGACCATACTTATCTGCCATCTCATGGGCAAATGCCTCTATTTGGGGCAAAATCGGATATCGTTCCTCATCATATCTGTCCCACAGGGTCGGACACAGGGGGCATAAAAACAGGTCCACTTCCGTTCCCTGCTCTTGCAGATATACAATAAGCTTTTCAAAATATTCCATACTACGTGCATTGCAATATGCATAGGGAGTAAACTGATAATCCATATCATAACCGTTTGCCGCATTTGTCACATCTGATACCGTCGTATTTTCCCGATAATCTTTTGCGTAAATCATACTGCCGTCAGGAAGGTAATAAGCTCCCTCATATTGCTCTTTTGCCTCTCCCCACCGCGCAATCTTTAAAGATCCGTTTGTTTTGATATAATCAATACAGGATTGAAAGTACGTAATGGAAAACAGCTGGCGGAACTGTTCAATCCGCTCCGCTTTTGTATCTCTCTTAGGAATTTGCATACTTTTACCGTCCAAAGTACCCATCATATATTCCGCATAGGGCTTCCATGGAGCATTTCTGGTAAAAGACCCATATAATGACTCATTAAAGAAATAGTTATCCATGCAGAAAATTACTCTGTCCACCTTCTTTTCATTAATGTCAAGCAATGCAAACTGTGCCACGACATCATAAAAATCCGCACCTGAAACACCCAGATTGTAGTAGCTCTTTGTTCCCACGTGCTCACTCCTGATGCCGAAAATGGTACTGGGACCTACCGTGATACATTCCGTCTGTTCCGGCATGTCCTCTATGAAATATTGCTTTACCAAGCGCTCATTCATATTGCCGGAGGTAATAAATGTGGCTTTTCCGCTCAAAAGGGAATCTGCGATAGGTCTGCTCACATTGTGAAAAATATTCGCAGGGTCAAAAAAGCAATTGACAAAAATCAAAAATCCTAACAGCGGAATTACTACGATAAGTAATCTTAGCCATGTACGAAACTTGTCTCTCATCATAAACCTCAGAATTTAAAATAAATAAATGTTGAACTGCCCACCATTCCAAAAAACAGAAGCAGTAATATTTCCGCATAAATCACCGCGTATCTTACCGCACGGTGTTTTCTGTAAAATCTTGAAATGAAGGCATTTTCTTTCTCCAGGCAAATGTGCTCAAATAATAATGTCAGCACTCCCAATATCATGAGTATCACATCTGTCGTAACAAAACCAAATGCCAAAGGACTCATACTGCCTGTTCCCGATGCAAAGAAGCCTGTTGTCATCTGTCCGAGAACCGCAAAGCCCTCCTGTACCGTACCGGTGCACACAAACACCCAGCACAGGCACAATAAAAGCATGGTTCTGCCGCGTTGGAACAACGAAAATACAAAACTCTCTTCCTTTATCCCAAGTTTTTTCTTCACACTCACAAAGAGCGGTTCCAACAAATCACCGCCTATTAAGAGTAAAAACGGAATCATAGCAGATGCAATGAAGTATTGCGCCGTCCCACCATGCCATACACCGAGCAAAAACCACAATATAAACATGGCTATGTAGGTCGGAATTTTTTTACCGTTTTTCTTGCCAAAGCGTTTTTTGCACTTTTTACCAAGGCTTACAAAGGGGCCTGATATCTGAACCGGATACATTACATAGTCCTTAAACCAGTTTCCCAGTGTAATATGCCATCTCTGCCAAAATTCCTTGATACTTTTAGAATAAAACGGAGCTTTAAAGTTCTCCGGAAGCTGAATTCCAAATAACTGTGACGCCCCCAGCACGATATCCATACATCCTGAAAAGTCCGTGTACAACCTGATAAAATAGCAAAGGCAGGCCAGCAAAATCTGCAAGCCGCTGTACTCTGCATGGTTTCCAAACACGGTAGTCACCACAATGGCAAAACGCTCTGAAATCACAAGCTTCTTAAAATAACCCCATGCCATTCTGCGCATACCGTACGCAATATTCTGATATTCGGGTTTGTGGAGCGTATCAAACTGCTCCTTCATAGCCGGAAATCTTGTGACCGGTCCGGACACCACCTGCGGAAAATACAAAGTAAACAAAGCTACAGTGAAGCCATTTCTTTCGGCCTTATAGCTTCCCCAATAAACGTCCATCAGATAACCGATTGCGGCTAACACAAAATAGGAAATACCCATCAACGATGCAAAATGAAGCCAGCTCACATCACCGTCCATACGAAACAGCCCAAAAACTAAATGGACCATATTATAGGCGTATTTCAATACAAACAATGCAGC
>SVFG01000099.1 GCA_015056975.1 Lachnospiraceae bacterium
CATAATTATTTTTTGTACTGGGTTGTCTGTTGGAATGCAACAGGAGCAATCAGAGATATTTCCATGGCAGTAGAAAGTCTTTGGAAGCTTCCGAAAAACGGCATAGTATATGGGGATTATTGGAGAGAAGGATAAGGTACAAGAGGTGGAGAAGATGAAAAACAGTAGTTTTTTGATAAAAACTGTGTTATAATGAGCACGTGCGTGTAATGAGACACGGCGCAGTCGGTTACATGCATGTGGCGGCCGAAAGGCAGGACAAGTTTTTATTGTTATAAGTGAGGTAGATAGATGACAAGAGTAATAGGTGTAAGATTTCGTACAGCGGGCAAAATTTATTTTTTTGACCCTCTGCAGTTTGCGATAAATAAAGGCGACCATGTTATTGTGGAGACCGCCAGAGGAATTGAGTTCGGTACGGTGGTAGCCGGTATCAAAGAAGTGGAGGATGACAAGGTAATCCAGCCCTTAAAGCCGGTGCTTCGCATAGCAAGTCAGCGTGATATTGAGCAGGAAGCTGCCAATAAGGTGAAGGAGAAGGAAGCCTTCAAAATCTGTCTGGAGAAAATCCGTCATCACGAGTTGGACATGAAGCTGATTGATGCGGAGTATACCTTTGACAATAATAAGGTGCTTTTCTATTTTACGGCAGACGGACGTATTGATTTTAGGGAGCTGGTAAAGGATTTGGCCGGCGTATTTAAGACACGTATTGAGTTAAGACAGATTGGTGTCAGGGATGAGACCAAAATTTTGGGTGGTATCGGTATTTGTGGTAGACCCCTTTGCTGCCACAGCTATCTGGCAGACTTTATTCCGGTTTCCATCAAGATGGCAAAGGAGCAGAATCTGTCCTTAAATCCCACCAAGATTTCCGGTGTGTGCGGCAGACTGATGTGCTGTCTCAAAAACGAAGAGGAGACCTACGAGGAGTTGAACCGCAGATTGCCTAATGTGGGAGATTTTGTGACCACGGAGGACGGCTACAAGGGTGAGGTACAGAGTGTGAATGTGCTCCGCCAGCTGGTGAAGGTAGTCGTGGATATGGATGATGAAAAGGAAATCCGCGAATATAATGTGGAGCAGCTTCAGTTTAAGAAGAAGCATGGCAAAAAGGAAAAACTGGAATTGTCCAAGGAAGAGATGTTGGAGCTTGAGCGTTTAGAGCAGGAGGAGAAGCAGGAGAGAGAGTCCGAGGACGAGCAGTCTGCAAGACCTGAGCGCAGAGGCGAGCGAAAGTTTGAGGGCGGTCAGAACAGGCGCGACCAGGGAAGACGTCAGGAGCGAAATCACGAGGACGGTCAGGGCAAGCACGCTGAGAAAAACCATGAGGATGGTCAGGGCAGACGACCTGAGAGAAATCATGAGGGCGGTCAGAGCAGAAACAGACATCATGACAGACGGCCCGACAGAGCACAGGAGGCTGTGCAGGATAATAAGGCTGAGGCTGTGGCGGAAGCTCCTTCGTCTGACAGACCCAGAGACGGACATCGTAACAGATACAGACATGACAGAAGAAACAGACACAGGGATAACAGACCTAAGGATAAGCAGGAAGGAAATTCAGAGCGTGAAGGAAATTGAGTTAAAGGAAAAAGAACGCTTGGATGAATTGCAGCGAAACGGCTATCGCATTATCCAGAACCCGGAGAAGTTTTGCTTTGGAATGGATGCGGTGCTGCTGTCAGGGTTTGTACGTGCCAAAAAGGGTGATGTTTTGTTGGATATGGGTACCGGTACCGGAATCATACCCATCCTTCTGGAGGCAAAGACCGAGTGCGCCCATTTGACAGGCCTTGAGATTCAGGAGGAGAGTGCGGATATGGCGCGCAGAAGTGTGGCATTAAACGAACTGTCCGACAAGATAGACATTGTGACAGGTGATATTAAAGAAGCAGGCAGTTATTTTGCGTCTGCTTCTTTTGACATTGTTACCTGCAACCCGCCCTATATGATTGGACAGCACGGACTGACCAACCCGGAGGAACCCAAGGCCATAGCAAGGCATGAGATTTTGTGTACTCTGGAGGATGTTATCAGCCAGGCAGCAAAATTGTTAAAGCCCGGAGGACATTTCTTTTTGGTACACAGGCCGTTTAGATTGGCAGAAATTATGACCACTATGGCAAAGTATAAGCTGGAACCCAAGCGTATGCAGTTGGTTTACCCTTATGTGGACAAGGAGCCCAATATGGTGCTTATGGAGGCCACCCGCGGCGGCAAGCCCCGCATGACAGTGGAAAAACCGCTGATAGTGTATCAAAGTCCCGGAGTATACATGCCGGAAATCTATGATATCTACGGATATTAGTAGAAAATAGAAATTTTTTGAGAAATTTAGAAAAAACCCTTGACTGTAAATTTGGTTTATACCTTACAGTATGCTCATCATACAACAAAAGGAGGACAAATGATGACAATCAAGGAAGTAGAAAAGGAACTGGATATTCCCAGAGCAACCGTCAGATTTTATGAAAAGGAAGGGCTGTTGCGCCCGCAAAGGGGAGACAACGGATATCGCGCGTATAGTGAGCAGGATATCGAAGACCTAAAGAAGATTATTATTTTCAGGAAGCTGGGTTTTTCGCTTACGGACGTGGAGGATGTTCTGGACGGAGTCAAGCCCTTGTCTGAGGTGATTGAGAGTAACATCGGTCAGCTGGAGCTTCAGATGAAGGAGCTGGAGGGCGCCCTTAAGCTTAGCAAGAGGCTTAAGGAAAGTAAAGAAGAGATGGAAACCTTCGATGCGGATAAGTATTGGAATTTGGTGGAAGAGGAAGAGCGGGCAGGAAACCGTTTTATGGAGATTGTGAAGGATATCGCAGAGTTTGAAAAGACCAATATTCTAAAAAGCTTTTGCCTGAGAGATGAGAAGGGAAAGCTTGTCCCCAGTGTAATTAAGACGGTTAGTTATTTGGTTGCATTTGCCGTGGGAATATTATTGGCAAATGGGATTTTGACATGGACCGGTCATGACACGCGTGAAATAGGCATTATCTCGTTATTGAAATGCTTTGTTTTTGCAACACTGATGGATTGCGTAGTTGCACTTCCCATTTATCTGCTTGGAAGAAAGTATCCGAAAATTGCAAAGAACCAAAGCACTATAAATTTAGTAGTATGGCTTATAGTGCTGATAGTGTTTGTGGTTGTTCTTGCGATAATATAAAGGAACAGGAGAAATATATGGCAGGGAAATTGTATTTATGTGCCACACCCATAGGAAATCTGGGGGATATGACGCCCCGTGTGGTGGAGACATTACAGATGGTGGATGTGATTGCGGCGGAGGATACCCGCAACAGTATCAAGCTGTTGAATCATTTTGATATCCATACCCCCATGACCAGCTATCATGAATATAATAAGGTGGAGAAAGCCCATCAGTTAATCGGGCAGATGTTAAACGGACAAAACATTGCACTGATTACCGATGCGGGCACCCCTGCCATTTCCGATCCCGGAGAGGTGCTGGTACGGATGTGCCATGAGCAGGGAATCACTGTGACCTCCCTGCCGGGAGCGGCGGCATGTATCACTGCCCTTACTTTGTCGGGACTTTCCACCAGACGTTTTTGTTTTGAGGGCTTTTTGCCCACGGAGAAAAAGGAAAAGAAGTTGGTGTTGCAGGAGCTTGCTGCGGAAAGCCGTACCATGATTTTGTACGAAGCACCCCATCATCTGGTGCGCACCCTGGAAGAGCTTTATGAGGCATTGGGTGACAGGAGTGTCACATTGTGCAGGGAGCTTACCAAGAAGTTTGAAACCGTGATGCCCACTACCTTTGAGAAGGCATTGGAGTATTATAAGGCCGAGGAGCCTAGGGGAGAGTATGTACTTGTGATAGAAGGCAAGAGCTTTGAGGAAAAGCGCAAGGAAGAAATTGCTTCCTGGGAGGATATGTCCATTGAGGAGCATATGGCACATTATGAGGACCGGGGCATGGATAACAAGTCTGCCATGAAGCAGGTAGCAAAGGACAGAGGTGTGGGGAAACGTGAGATTTACCAATATCTTCACGGGAATGAGTAGGTGTTATGAAATATAAGATTCAAAGTAAGATGCTCGCCGGGGCCAGAAGACAATTTTGTCTGGATATCGGTATGGATTATGAGGAATATGAGCAGAATCCTAATAAGAAGGCATATATTGTGAAGAGTAAATACAAGGAAGGAACCACCCTGCCGGGCACAGAGGGCGCCAGAATCTATGCAGGTTCGGATGCATTCTTTTGGGCGACCATTTGCATGGGGCAGCTGTTCCTTTGTGTGGATGAGCAGATTTATGACTGGGCAGTGGAGGAGTTTTCGGACTGTGCGCCGGAATGGTTTTGTGAGTACGGAAATTTGCGAAAGATAGATGAGAAGCTTAAGGAGTTCGGACGCAAAATCGGTGATACCCATGTGTATTTTTTGGCGGGAGAGGTTGAAGATGGGAATGCGCGTGCCCGACAAATGAAAGTCGGAACAGTGCCATGCGCTCAACCGGCAGCGGGCATACGTCCGAACGCAGCTAAGTCAGATTGCCATATGTCGTCTGATATAGGTCCCGGCAGCTTTAGGTGGTATGAGCAGGAGGAAATCCTTCGATTCAAGGAAGAGAATCGTTTTGACAGAGCCCTCTGCTTTTCACCTACCCAGCCGGATGTGCTGGCGGTGGCGGCCATGAGAACTGTGGCGGAAAAAACCTATGATCAGTCCAACATGGCGGGTATGGCGGGAGTCAGCGAAGACGGGAAATACCTGTGGCAGATAGGCATTAATGTGGACGATGATTATCGGGGAAAAGGGCTGGCAGCAGATTTGGTATGCATGTTAAAGGAGGAAGTTATCCGCAGAGGGAAAATTCCTTTTTATGGCACCAGTGAATCCCATATCATCTCTCAGACAGTGGGATTGAAGGCGGGATTTGTGCCGGCGTTTACGTCAGTGTATGTGAAACCATTAGAGCAGGGATACGTTTGAAAAATACAATCGCAACATGGAAAAGCTGCGAAAACAGTTTTGAGAGAACAAAGGAGGAAACTCATGGCAAAGTCGAATTGTGACACGTGTGTCAATTATGTGTATGACGAGGATTATGAATGTTATGTGTGTCTGGTAAATCTGGATGAGGATGAAATGTATCAGTTTTTGTCCGGAAATCAGTGGGAATGTCCGTATTATCGTCTGGATGATGAATATGGTGTTGTAAGGCACCAGATGTAGAAGGGAAGTAAGTAGCATGAAATTTATGAGACAGCTGGCAATTATCATGAGCATTTCCTTTATTGCAGAGCTAATGGAGTATTTGATACCCATTCCGGTGGCGGCCAGTATCTACGGCTTGATTTTGATGCTCATAGGACTGATTACCAAAATCATACCCCTGCATAAGGTGGAAGGTGCGGCAGATTTCCTTGTGGAAATCATGCCGATTTTGTTTGTACCGCCTACGGTTGGAATTATGGCAAGCGTGGAAGCGTTAAAGCAAATGCTGGTACCGCTGTGTGTGATTTCCGTGGTGTCTACCGTTCTAGTCATGGTGGTGACGGGAAGGGTGTCTCAGAGGATGATTCGCAAGGGAAACGGTGGTGCGCATGGTGGGGTGCCTGACGATGGCACCGTTACACAGAAAGGAGCTACCCCATGAAAGAAATGTTGTCTCAATCTGCGTTTTTTGGCGTGGTAATCAGTCTCCTTTGCTTTGAAGTGGGACTCTTCTTAAAGAAAAAGACAGGGCTTGCCATCGCAAATCCACTGCTTGTGGCAGTGCTTATGATAGTGGCATTTTTACTGTTGTTTGATATTGATTATGAAGTATATGCAAGCGGTGCAAAATATATTGACTTTTTCCTGACCCCGGCCACTGTCAGCCTGGCAATACCTTTGTATCGTAAATTATCTTTGCTGAAAAAGTATCCCAAAGCGATTTTCGGAGGAATTGCGGCAGGAGTTTTGACTGCCATGGTGAGTATTTTCCTTATGAGTCTCGCCTTTGGACTTACACATGAGCAGTATGTAACCCTGTTGCCGAAGTCCATCACTACAGCTATTGGCATGGGTGTGTCCGAAAAGATGGGTGGCATTGTGACCATCACTATCGTAGCAATTGCCATCAGCGGTATCGGAGGCAATATCATTGCAGAGTTTGTCTGTAAAGTGTTTAAGATCACAGAGCCCATTGCCAGAGGACTTGCCATCGGCACGGCCTCCCACGCCATGGGAACCGCCAGAGCTATGGAGCTTGGCGAAGTGGAAGGCGCCATGAGCAGTTTGTCCATTGTGGTTGCGGGGATTATGACGGTTGTGTCAGTATCTGTGTTTGCGATGTTTATTTAGCATGTTTTGCTCCAATATAGTAAAATCCATTTGAAGTATTTCCGTTCATCGTTGTAAAGGTCAAATGTTCAAATTGCTTTTGTGCAAAGCGGGTGGTTAATTCCTTTATATACCCTTCGCTGTGATGTCTGAGGACAGCGCCTTCCGGAAGTTCAAAAACACCATAGGTTCCGTATTGGTTAGCATATTTTTGATAGCGGTTACTATTTCTTTCGTCCGTATTGAGGAGGAAATCATTGATATAAAGGATTCCCCCCGGTTTCAGTACACGTTCTATTTCTGAAATGAGTTTTTTCTGCTCTGCATCAGAGACGATACAGGTTAGTACTGCAAATAGGATGACGGCGTCAAAGTGGTTATCGGGAAAATCAATGGATGCACTTTCCTTTACCAGTAAATTCAAATAAGGAAATTGACTTTTTCCGCGCTCGATCATACCATTTGAGAAATCAATACCGGTAAGATTTTGATAGCCCATGTGATAGAGCTCGTTAAGTGTTCTTCCGTATCCGCAACCCACATCCAAGATTTTGGCATCAGTATTTACATGCTGTTCAAACGCTTCTGCTTGAAAGGGTGTGGTAAATTGCTTCGTGTCAGATACACTGTCCCAGTAATCCTTGGGTTGCATGTGCGATGGTGCTATTAATTTGTCTATATCAATATTCTTAATTGCAAGCTCAATTGTATTGCGGCATTCTCTGTAGACCTCTATGGGGAAATCCTTCGGGTCCCTAATCTTCGGGTCTAAGATACATACGCGGTCAGTCGGAATATCATATTCTGCGATGAGCTTTTCCATGATGGAATTGTCCATTGCAAAATAGAAACAGTCATTTCTAATGAGTTCTTCTGAAATCCGACACCGTTTCTTGCCGGATATCTGAATATCTATTTCCTCTAAAACAGTCTGCGTATTTTGTCCCACTTCCGCTGCTTCGTTGGCATTGATTCCACAGCTGCACACTTCAATTTTATCTTTCCAAATGGACCGTGCGATAGATTCAGCCATGATGGATCTTGAGTTATTACCGTTGCAGACAAAACATATTTTACTAATTGCCATTGCTTCTCTCTCCTTTAGACTTTGTTTTTTGCATTATAACTGTTATAATCAGATTGGTATATGAGAAATCTCATATGGAGGAAATAGATGGAACAATCAGATGAAATAAAAACGTTGCAAAATATTTTTGGAGTGGATATTAGTCCTTATGTTACAATCAGAGAATTTGAGCCGGATGAATTTTTGATACGCGAGGGGGAACGCCTTGATTATCTGTTCTATTTGATGGAAGGTAGGGCGAAGCTTTTTCTCTCTCAGGAAAATGGTAAGATTTCATTAATAAATTTTATAGAAGCACCATGCTTTATCGGTGAGATGGAACTGCTGGACGAAAGCAGGCTGCCGCAAGGGGTGAAAGCGATATCTTTATGCAGATGTTATCAGATTGAGATATCCCGATGTCGGGAGTTGTTGTTGCAGGATGTGAAATTTCTCCGATATCTGTGCGCCTTCTTGAGTGAAAAGGCAACTCAAAATACAAACAATTATATGCGCAATCAAT
>SVFG01000100.1 GCA_015056975.1 Lachnospiraceae bacterium
AATACCGTGATTGTATTAAGGCAAATTGCTGTGAAGAACTGGTAAAGGTACTCAAGACGATATATCTGCGCAAGCAGAAGAGATTGGAGAACGGTAGAAATGTGACGGCAGTAGATGCCAAATACTTCAAAATGGCGGAAGATACATTGTATGGAGAATTGGCAATTGCACTCAGCATGCCACGGGAATCGGTAGAAGCATATATTATAGGAGCAATTGAAACACAAGCATAATATAAAGAGGGTATCCCTTGGATACCCTCTTTATATTATAGCTGTAAAAGCTTTGTGGCGTTTTTGTCCAGAATATTAATTTCTTCTTCGGGAGTCAGCGGCATTTCATGAATGCGTCTGATATAGTCAGCCTGATCCTCCCACGGGGAATCGGTGGCAAACAGTATTTTGTCAGCGCCGTGTTTTTTTACAATGCGGACAAAGGCATCATCCGTCAGATTTTCGCTGAGGAGAGGTGCTTTTTTTGCATAAGGTGCAGGAGTAATTGCCCCGATTGCAAAGGCGGTGTCCAGATATACGGGGGCACCTGCAAGGTCACTTTCCACTTCCTCCCAGCATCCCCAGTTTCCCATGTGTGCAAGCACAAATTTAGGCGGGTGAATTTCATCAATTACTTTAAGGATGTGGGACACAGAGGAATAATTGTGGTCATAAATACCGATATCCATACCCGCATGAATCAGGACAATCAATCCCAGCTCGGAAGCTGCATCAATGATGCGCAGCATGCGGATATCATCCAAATCTATATTTTGATAGGCAGGGTGGAGTTTGATGCCTTTTATTCCACTGTCTGCAAGGCGATGTAACTCCTGTTTGTAGTTTGCGTAATCAGGATGCAGGCCTCCGAAGGCAACGATGCCCTGTGCAAAGAGTGTATCCTTATTGGTGATAATGGAGCCGTTTATCTTTTCTACCTGGGCGGTGTTGGTCATAACCGGTAGCGTTACGGAATAGTCCACACCGGCGGTTTGCATGGAATGAAGCAGCCCGCTAAGAGTTCCGTCGGAAAATGGCAGTGTACAACTGTCAAGACTTAGTTTATGAATAACCTGTCCGGCAATGTTATCAGGAAAGGTATGTGTGTGAAAATCAATAATCATAAGAAATCTCCCTGTGACTTAATTATGCGTGTTTTCAAGCATTTACTTTACTACAATTATGCATGAAAGGCAAGAAAGTTATTCGCGCTTTATATGTTGGACTGAAGCTTGTGACGGTTGACAGTAGCCGCAAAATGTGGTAATTTGTAAGTTGTACTTTAG
This sequence comes from Lachnospiraceae bacterium, assembly GCA_015056975.1. GTDB lineage: Bacteria > Bacillota > Clostridia > Lachnospirales > Lachnospiraceae > Acetatifactor. The sequence continues at coordinate 1,280 of SVFG01000100.1, forward strand.
CGATTAAAAACATTAAAGTGTCGAAATTCAACGTGATAAAGTGAACGATAGAGAGGAACAGTATTATGCCGGTTACAGATTTATTAGAGCGCAATCATAAGCTTTATGGAGAAGAGGTTGCATTGGTGGAGTTAAACCCTACCGTGCAGGACACCAGAAAGTCCACTTGGAAGGAGTACGATTTGGTGCAGGCTACCTCAAATATTCCTTATAGAAGAGAAATTACATGGAGCATTTTTGATGAAAAGGCAAACCGTGTGGCAAATATGCTTTTGTCCAGAGGTATCCAGAAGGGCGACCGTGTGGCAATTTTGATGTTTAACTGTCTTGAGTGGCTGCCGATTTATTTCGGTATCTTAAAGACCGGTGCCATTGCAGTACCCTTTAACTTCAGATTTGCAGCAGATGAGATTAAATATTGTGCAGATTTGGCAGAAGTGCATGTGCTGTTTTTCGGACCGGAGTTTATCGGACGTATTGAATCCATAGAGGATGAACTCAGCAAGGGTAGATTGCTTATTTATGTGGGTGACGGTTGTCCTACTTTTGCAGAAAGCTACAGAGAGCTGGTGGCAGACTGCTCCAGTCAGGCGCCCTTGGTGCGCTTGGAGGAAGAGGATGATGCTGCTATCTATTTCTCCTCAGGTACCACAGGATTTCCTAAGGCAATTTTACATAACCATGAAAGCTTGATGCAGGCTGCGCAGATGGAGCAGAGACATCACATGACCGATAGGGATGATGTGTTCCTTTGTATTCCGCCCCTCTACCATACCGGCGCCAAATTCCACTGGATGGGAAGCTTGTGTGCGGGTAGTAAGGCAGTGCTCTTGAAGGGTACTTCACCCGAAACAATTTTAGAGACTATTTCTAATGAGGGATGTACCATTGTCTGGTTGTTGGTGCCTTGGGCACAGGATATTTTAGAGTGTCTGGACAGAGGCGATTTGAAGATTTCCGATTATCAGTTAGACCAGTGGAGACTGATGCACATTGGTGCACAGCCGGTTCCCCCCTCATTGATTAAGCATTGGAAGGAGTACTTCCCTCATCACGACTATGATACCAACTATGGTTTGTCAGAGTCTACAGGCCCCGGCTGTGTGCATCTGGGTATGGAAAATATACATAAGGTGGGAGCAATCGGTGTTCCCGGCTATCGTTGGAAATGTAAAATTGTGGATGAAAACGGCAATACCTTACCTCAGGGAGAAGTGGGCGAGCTTTGCGTGAAGGGTCCCGGTGTTATGACCTGTTATTATAATGACCCTAAGGCAACTGCAGAGACCTTGAAGGACGGTTGGCTCTTTACAGGAGATATGGCTATGCAGGATAAGGATGGCTTCTATTTCCTTGTTGACCGTAAGAAGGATGTTATTGTCAGCGGTGGTGAAAACATTTATCCCGTACAGATAGAGAATTTCCTGAGTGCGTATGAAAAGGTAAGTGATGTGGCTGTTATCGGTCTTCCTGATAAGCGTCTGGGCGAGATTACCGGTGCCATCATTGCGATTAAGGACGGTATGACCTGTACGGAGGAGGAAATTGAAGCATTCTGCAAGGAGCTTCCACGCTACAAACGTCCCAAACGTATTATTTTTGCGGAAGTACCCAGAAATGCGACAGGTAAGATTGAGAAGCCGGCACTTCGCAAGAAGTACGGTGCGGAGCAATTGGTTGCCCAGCAGATAGAAGGATAATGTAAAGGAGTTGTGCATAGCACAGCTCCTTTATTGTATGATGCAAGCGGCAGAGGTATCCGCCCCTTCTACCTCCGCTGCTTGCATCACATAAAAAAATTATTTGTCTATGTATATTTCCTTTACATGGGGCATATACTTTAAACGTAGCGATGAACAAATGCGCTATTGACAACAGAAAGCAAAGTTACTATACTGTAAATTGTTGGAAGTATTCCTCGATAGCTCAATGGTAGAGCACTCGGCTGTTAACCGAGTTGTTGTAGGTTCGAGCCCTACTCGGGGAGGTTTTAGGGAGTCTTAGGACTCCCTTTTTATCTAGGCTGGTATGTAAGTCACATGGTGACGGGGAGGATGGAATGAGTGTATTAGGGCAGTTAGAACCGCAAAGGGTGTTTTATTATTTTGAAGAAATTACTAGGATTCCTCATGGCTCGGGGAATGTGGATGCCATCAGCAATTATTTGGCAAATTTTGCTAAAGAACGTGGATTGTTTTACATACAGGATGAACTGAAAAATGTTATTATTGTGAAGGAAGCTTCAAAGGGCTATGAGAAGGAACCGGCAGTGATTTTGCAGGGACATATGGATATGGTGGCTGTGAAGACACCTGATTGTAGCATTGATTTAAAGCGGGAAGGGTTGCAGATTGCGACAGACGGAGATGCAGTGTTTGCCAAGGGTACCAGCCTTGGCGGTGATGATGGCATTGCTGTAGCATATGCCCTTGCCATTTTGGAGTCAGACACAATGAAGCATCCCCGACTGGAAGTAGTGTTTACCGTTGATGAGGAGGTCGGCATGGAAGGGGCAACAGGCATTGATTTATCCATGCTTACAGCAAAACGTATGTTGAATTTGGATTCGGAGGACGAAGGCATTTTACTTACCGGTTGTGCAGGCGGTGTGAGACAGAAATGTACCCTTATGTTACAACAGAAGGAACAAAGGGGTACGGCATATAAAATAACCGTAGCAGGTCTGCTTGGAGGTCATTCCGGTGTGGAGATACACAAGGAAAGAGGCAATGCCATCAATCTGCTGGGCAGAATACTTTGTGAAATCGGAAGAGCGTGTACCTTTCATCTGATGCATGCAGAGGGCGGAGAAGCAGATAATGCCATTCCCCGTGAGGCAAGTGCGGTGATTTTGCTTTCGGATAGCGAAGAAAGTGTTTTGGAAGCAACTGTATCAAGATTGAACCGGGAGATTGCCAAGGAGCTTGCTACAAGAGACGGTAATGTGCAGATTGCATTTTTGAAGCTGGGGACAACAGCTGCCATGTGTGCAGAGGCAAATGATACGCATAGAGCGTCAGGTTTTCTTTGGGCGCTTCCCAATGGCGTACAATGTATGAGTGCAGACGTGGAAGGATTGGTTGAAACCTCTCTGAATTTGGGTGTGCTTCGCTATGAAGCAGGAGAATTCAGTGTGACCATATCGCTTAGAAGCAGTGTGGAAAGTGCAAAAAAGGCCTTGGTTGAAAAGGTGGCAGCTATCACACGGCTGGCAGGTGGAAGCTATACATTGGCAGGAGATTATCCGGGGTGGAAATATCGTGCAGATTCACCGCTTCGGGATAAGATGGTGAGGATATATGAAGCGATGTATGGCGAAAAGCCTAAGGTTGAGGCTGTCCATGCCGGACTTGAGTGCGGAATCATAGCGGATAAAATACCTGACTTGGACTGCGTGTCCTTTGGACCGCAAATGGAGAATATTCATACGACAGAAGAACGGTTAAGTATTTCTTCTACAAGGAGAGTGTGGGAGTATCTTCTGAAGATACTGGAAGAACGGGAGGAATAAGGAATGGAATTTTCAAAGGAAAAAATGAAGCAGATCAGAAGACTTTTGGTATTTGCGGCATTTTTAGTGTTGATACTTATGTATAGCGAGGTTGCATTTGACGGAGTTGCTTTTATGATTGGTATTATCCGACCGTTTTTATATGGCGGAATCATTGCGTTTGTATTGAATCTACCCATGAAAGGACTGGAGAACGGTCTGTTTAAAAAGTGGAACGGAAAGGTGGCAAGAGGAATAAAGCGACCTCTTTGTATGCTTTTATCTGTCGTGGCGGTATCTGTTGTCATTACCATTGTTATTTCTCTTATGGTACCTCAGATTACCAATGCATTTACGGTGCTTGGGCAAAAAATACCTCCTTTTTTCAATGATTTGATAGCAGAGCTAGAGAATCTCAGCGTGAAATATCCGGAACTGGAAAATCAGATTGCCATGTTACAGGAGATTGAGTTTAACTGGGATGCCATTGTAGACAGTGCATTAAAAATCCTGAAAAACGGAGTGGGCAGCATGCTGACCTCTACCGTGAATGTTGCGGGAAGTATACTGGGAGGAATCGTAAATGCGGTAATTGCTTTTATATTTGCTCTGTATATATTGTCACAGAAGGAAAAACTTGCAGATCAGGGGAAACGGATTCTGAATGCATATCTGCCCGGAAAAGTGAAGGATGGTACACTTAAGGTTTTGGGGTTGCTTCATGTTAATTTTAGTAATTTTATTACCGGCCAGTGTCTGGAAGCGGTAATCCTGGGAGCATTGTTTGTGATTGCCATGACGATTTTTGGCATGCCCTATGCCATGATGGTAGGCGTGTTAATCGGATTCACATCCCTGATACCTATTGTGGGAGCATTTATCGGCTGTGCTGTGGGCGCTTTTTTGATTGTGATTGAAGAGCCCATGCTGGCTCTCTGGTTCATTATTATGTTTTTGATTATTCAACAGATTGAAGGAAATCTGATATATCCAAAGGTGGTTGGTAATTCGGTGGGGCTTCCTTCTATCTGGGTGCTGGTGGCAGTCAGTCTTGGTGGAAGCATGTTTGGTGTTGCGGGAATGTTATTCTTTATCCCGTTGCTTTCCACGGCATACGCACTTTTAAGAGAGGGTGTCAACAAGCGTAACGGGGGAACAAAAATCGTTGCGGAAGTTACGGATGGAAAGGCTTCAAAAGAGGAAAAAACCACAAAATCACAAAATTGTGTGACGGCAGAAAAGGCCGCAAAGTCCGATAAAACCTTGGAAAAACGTAAACCCTGAAAAATTTGTTGAAAAAAATTAAAAAATATGCAAAAAAACTATTGCATTTTTTAGAAAGACGCGCTATAATACAATTCGTGCTACGGGGTGTGGCTCAGCTTGGTTAGAGCGCCGTCTTAGGGAGGCGGAGGTCGCGAGTTCGAATCCCGCCACTCCGATACAGGAGATCAACAGAAATGTTGGTCTCTTTTTTTGTAAAAAAGAGCGATTTATATATACAAAACAGGAATAATATGTTAAAATAAAGATAACTAGGGGAGATGGCACCAAGTGTCATAATTGTTGTTGGCGACATGGATTGTTGCAAGTAAAGAAGGTGATGTCATGGATAGAATCACAGAACAGGAAGTTTTACAGGCACTGAAAAATCGTGAGATGCAAGTTTTTTATCAGCCGCAATATGATACTCTTACAAAGAGCATCAAAGGTGCGGAGGCTCTCGTTCGTTGGTTTAAGCCGGACGGGACACTTGTGATGCCCGGTGCCTATATTCCCATGCTTGAAGAGACAACAGCGATACTGGAACTTGACTGGTATATGACGGAGCGTGTCTGTGAATTTTTGAAAAGGCAAAAAGATGAAGGTTTATCTCTGATACCTATTTCCATTAATTATTCCAGAAGACATGTTCAGGAAGATGGTTTCACAGAAAAACTGTGTGAGATAGTTGACAGATATCAGATTCCACGGAAATTAATTATTGTAGAAATAATGGAATCCGTCTTGGAGGAGAAAGCTGTAGAAGTAATTGCACTGATTAAGAAGGTGAGAGAAGCCGGATTTAGTGTAGCAATTGACGACTTTGGTAGTGGATTGTCTTCACTTAGCTTTGTAAAAGATATTTCGGCAGACATATTAAAAATAGACAGGTCTCTTTTGAGCGGTAATTGTGAGGACGAGAGAGAACGGATTGTTCTGGAAAGTATTTTTATGTTTGCTCATCGTTTGAAGCTGACAACGGTTGCAGAGGGCGTGGAGACGGAAGAACAGTTAAGCTTTCTAAAGACCTGTGATTGTAAAATGATACAGGGATTTCTTTTTGCAAGACCTATGCCGGAATGCGATTTTATAAATGTCTGCAAGGAGAATTCCAAAGAGCAGAAGGATGATTATTTTAATCAGATTCAGGATAGCTATGGTGCATTGAATTTGTTGTTGGATGCAGTACTTACCTGTTATCCCCTAATTATTATGGTGAATCTGACACGTGACAGTTATTATATGATGGCGTATGAGAATTTCACTACTCAGACCTGCTCCTCGACGGGAGTATTTCACGAGTTGATAGAAGGTGGTGCATTAAGCATGCATCCTGAGGACAGAGAACTCTTTATGAATGTATTTAGTAGGGAGAATCAGTTGGCAGCCATTGCAAGAGGTGAGAAATATGTAAGAGCCATTACCAGACAGCTCGGGGACGACGGGGTGTATCGCAAGGTGGAGACCACCAATTTCTTTGTGAAGAGTCCCTATTCCGATGATGCCTTGGCAATTACACTGAGCCATAGTCTGGAGGAATAGAAGTAAAATAATGAAATGTAAAAAAGTCTGCCGGACGTAAGCTTGGCAGACTTTTTGCAAGTAGACGACAGGGGCCGGAAGGGGCACCATGACAGCCGCAGGCACGCTCTCGCTATGCTTCGCATCGCAGCGGTACTAAGCTCGCTTAATTGCATCTTGCGACGCAATTACCTCGCTAAGGACCGGCGTGCTCAGAATGCGCTGCTTG
>SVFG01000101.1 GCA_015056975.1 Lachnospiraceae bacterium
CTGGCTTTCAGGGCGGTATATTGTTATTTGCTGGAAGATGAGAAGCGCAATTGCCTCCCCCTTGACAGAATTTTGGAAAGACTTGGAATTACAGAGAAGGAAGCGGAAGGCTATCGCGAGCAGGAGATGGATTTTCAGAAGTTTGTGACCGGAAAGTATCTTGCCATGGGTGAACTCCGTGAAATAATCGGCGGAGAAATTTATGAGCCGCAGCGGTGGCTAAAGAGCTTTCAGAAGGAAGAGGATATTTTCCGCGTACAGGTATATGAGGATTTGGGGAATGGATATCAGGAGGAGACTTCTGTATTTATACCGGATGCCTTTAAGGGTGATAATGAAATAGAGTTTACGTATCAAGTCAGCGGAAATGTTCAGAATTTGCGTATTGATCCGGCTTTTGATGCCTGCATCTGCAAGGTAAAGGAGCTTACCTTTAACGGGGAGCCTGTGCCTGTGGGAGCACGCGGTATTTTGTGTGTAAACGGTAAGGTAATGAAGGGAAAGGATGGTGTCAGTCTGGTGTTCCCTACGAAAGACCCCAATATCAACCTTAATGTTTCAAAGCTTCAGCCTAAGGCAGACAATTCACTGTATATGAGACTTGAGATTGTGAAAGTATCCATGGAGATGGCGGAAGACATGGCGAATGCCGTTAAAAAGATTTTCTAGAGGAGAAGGGTTTTGCAGATTAAAGAAAAGATAAAAGAAATCTGTATAAAGCAACTTGACAGAAGCTATGAAAAACGCCTGCGCAGGATAAAGCCGGATTACCATGAATGGGTTTCAGAGAAGGGGTGCGAGGAGAAGCTGAAGTCACTTTCTGCGGAGGAGCCCTTTGTGGTGCTGTATCAGAAGCGGGGAAGCTTGGCAAAGAACGCTATGTTTCATTTGGCAGAGGGTTTTACAAACATGCCGAAGGCTCAGATATTGTACGGCGATGAGGATATGGTGGCACCGGATGGGCGCAGGGTGAATCCCTGGTACAAGCCTGCATGGTCACCTGATACTTATTTGTCCCGGTTCTATCCGGGCAGCGTGATAGCTGTGCGAAAGAAGCTGTGGGAGGAAGTTTTCACAGAGCAAATGACTTCAGAACTGTCCGGGACTGAGCAGCAGACAAAGCAACTTTCGGAGAACATAGAAAGCATCTGTTTTGAAAAACCGGAGGAAATCCGAAATATTTTGGATAAGCTGATGGAAAGGGCGGGCGGATTTAGGAAGAATTGTGAGAGCATACAAAGGGTGCCTCATATTTTGTTTCATATAGCTTCTGAGAGCGTATGGCAGGAGTATCTTTCTTCTGCGTTCGGTTTAAGCGTACAGGGCGCAAGTGTGTCAGGAAAAGTTTCCGTGATTATTCCCTCAAAGGACAATGTGGCAGTTTTGAAGAATTGCCTGCAAGCCTTGGACGGGCTTGAAAACATTGAGATAATTGTTGTGGATAACGGCAGCAGTGAAGAAAATCGGAGAGAGATTGCATCTTTCATGGAGGGCAAAAAATACATTTACACCCCCATGGAATTTAATTTTTCGAGGATGTGTAACCTGGGAGCAAAAGAGGCAACCGGTGAGTATCTTCTGTTTTTGAATGATGATATTGAAGTGTGCGGTAAGGCGTGGCTGGAACGCATGAAGAGCAAGGCTTCCATGGAATATGTGGGGGCGGTTGGCTTAAAGCTTTATTATCCGCAGACGAAGAAAATACAGCATGCAGGCATTACCAACCTGCCTGTGGGACCGGTTCATAAATTGCAGTTTGCAGAGGATGATAAAGACTATTATTTTGGCAGAAATAAGGGCGAGTGGAATTGCCTTGCCGTGACGGCGGCATGCCTTTTGATAAAAACCTCCAAATTTTGGGAGGCTGGCGGTTTTAAGGAAGAACTGCAGGTTGCGTACAATGATGTGGATTTAGGTTTTACCCTGTATGAGGCGGGGTATCAGAATGTGGTGATATTGGATGAGTATGCTTATCATCATGAATCCTTAAGCCGTGGGGATGATGTGACGAAAAAGAAGCGGGAACGCCTGCTTTCGGAACGTGCAAAATTGTATGACCTTCATCCGGTTTTACAGGGAACAGATCCTTATTATCCGGAAGAATTAACGCAGGAAGGCTTAGACAGTCGTATTGTGCCCGGGTATGTAAATGCAGGAAATGTCATAGAAAAAGCAAAATGGCAGAGTTGTCCTTTTACAAGGGATGAGCTTCGTGAAGATAAATGCCTTATGATAAATGTGGAGCAGAGTATGCCCGGCGTTATGAAGGGCTACGGCGTGGTGCTGGGAGATGATAATGCCTGCTATGATTTTTATGTGGTATTGTCCAAGGAGGCACAGAATCTTGGCGAAGCATATGTTTGCAGGGTGAAGGGCAAGTATAGGCAGGATTTGGAGGAAAACATGCCGGACCAGAAGAACGTTGCGCTTTGCGGCTTTGCCATTGAAAATGGTGAGGATGTGGCATTGTCTGATGAGTATCAGATCGGTATGATAGCAGTACACAAAATCAGTAAAATAAAGCTGTTGAACTTTAGCGGCTGGTATCTGAGAGGAAAAGAGTAAATCATGGAACAGGAAATGAATTATCAGGAAGCATACGAGAAGGAGCATTTAAAGTGTGCGGATATGGCATCCAGAATCGCAGAGCTTGAGGCAAAAAACGAGGAGCTTACCTGGAAGCTTGACCGTATTAAGAATAATCCTATGTGGAAGATGAGTAAGCCTGCAAGAAGTGCGATGCATTGGGTTATCCGTCAAAAGGACAGACTGGCAAATTGCGGAGGCCCCAAGGGCGTCATTCATAAGCTTGGTTATAAGAAAAGAGAAAAGGAAGCCATGAAGCAGTTCGGAACAGAGAGCTTTCCGACGCCGGAGCAGGCACTTGCGGAGCAAGAGACTGTATTTCCCCGCATGGTGAAAATCAGTATTTTAGTGCCTCTTTGGAATAACGACAGACAGTTTCAAATTGAGATGCTGGATTCCGTGATGAATCAGACGTACACAAACTGGGAACTTTGCCTTGCGGACGGTTCCGATGAAGCACACAGCTATATCGGCGACATTTGCAGGGAATACGCAGAGCGCAGTAAGGGAAGAATCGTTTATAAGAAGCTTGAAAAGAATGAGGGTATTGCAGGGAATACCAATGCTTGCGTGCGAATGGCAACGGGAGAGTATATCGGTCTTTTGGATCAGGATGATATTTTGCATCCCAGTGTGCTTTTTGAGTATGTAAAGGCAATTAATGAACAAGGGGCAGATTACATTTACTGTGATGAAACCACCTTTAAGAGCGGTGATATCAATAAAATGTTGACCATGCATTTTAAGCCGGATTATGCACCGGACAATTTGCGGGCTAATAATTATATTTGTCATTTCAGTGTGTTTGCCAGAGAACTGATGGATGGTGACGAGTTGTTCCGCCCCAAATTTGATGGCAGCCAGGACCATGATATGATACTGAGATTGACGGACAATGCAAAGAAAATTGTTCATGTCCCAAGATTGATGTATTACTGGAGAAGTCACGTGGGAAGTGTGGCATCCGGTATTGATGCAAAGCCCTATGCCATTGCGGCAGCAAAAGGAGCGGTATCAGAGCATTTAAAGAAACACGGCTATGACCATTTCCAGATTACCAGTACCCGTGCATTTGAAACCATCTTTAAAATCAGATATGAGATTATCGGTACGCCCAAGATTTCTATTGTGATTGCGAATAAGGATCATGTGGCAGATTTGCAGCGTTGCGTAACTTCCATTATGGAGAAGTCAACTTACGATAATTATGAGATTATCATTGTGGAGAATAACAGCGAGACAATTGAAATCAAAGAGTACTACGGTAAGCTGTTGGGCAGAGAATATGACTTGGCAGCAGGACAGACAATGACGGATGCAGAAACGGATGGCGGTATTCTGCGCAGTGAGGATGGAAGGATTTCGGTGGTTACCTACAAGGGAGCATTCAATTACTCTGCTGTGAATAATCTGGGCGTGAAATACGCTTCCGGAGAGTATATCCTGCTTCTGAATAACGATACGGAAGTAATTACGGTTAACTGGATAGAAGAGCTTTTGATGTATGCACAAAGAGCGGATGTAGGTGCCGTAGGAGCAAAGCTTTTCTATGCGGATAAGACCATCCAGCATGCCGGTGTGGTAATCGGTCTGGGAGCCCACAGAACGGCAGGCCATACACACTATAAACAACATCGTCAGAATTTAGGATACATGGGAAGACTCTGTTATGCTCAGAACGTAACAGCTGTGACCGGTGCCTGCCTGATGGTAAAGAAAAGCCTGTTTGATGAGGTGGGAGGTTTGGAGGAAGGCTTTGAAATCTCCTTAAATGATGTGGATTTTTGCCTGAAGCTGAGAGAAAAGCAGTTGTTGAATGTGTTTACGCCCTTCTGCGAGCTGTATCATTACGAATCCATTTCAAGAGGCTTGGATGATCAGGGTGAGAAGGCGCAGCGTTACAATAGAGAATCTGCAAAATTCAGAGAAAAGTGGAAGGATGCACTTGAAAAGGGAGACCCTTATTACAATCCTAATTTTTCGCTGGACAGAAGTGATTTTTCCTTGAAGATACAATAATGTAAGTTGAGAGAGGGGTTAATATGTTATTTAATTCCGTATTTTTTATCATATTGTTTTTGCCCCTATCCCTGATAGGATGGTTCTTTTTGCAAAGATTGGAAACTCCGGTCTTTGCAAAAGTTTTTCTGGTGGGGATGTCCTTTTGGTTTTACGGGTACTATAATGTTTCCTACCTCTGGATTCTGATTTTCAGCATGTTTATGAATTATATATTCAGTATTCTGTTTGACAGGGTAAAAGGCTTGGGAGGTCGGAAGGTACTTTTGTTTGTCAGTGTTGCGGGTAATTTGGGCTTGTTGTTTTACTTTAAGTATTTCAATTTCTTTATAGATAACTGCAACTATTTCATCCACACAGACATTGTGATTGAAAGGATTGCACTTCCGCTTGGAATCAGCTTTTTTACTTTTCAGCAGTTATCCTACATTGTGGATTTATATTGGAAAAAGACGATGCATTACAAATGGTGGGATTACGCCTGCTATATCAGCTTTTTCCCCCAGCTGGTAGCAGGCCCCATTGTGCATCACAGCGATTTTTGTCCACAGCTTTTGGCACGGCAAAACCGCAGGGTGAAGGCTGAGAATTTGTATGACGGCTTTTCACTGTTTATCTTGGGTCTGGCAAAGAAGGTATTGCTTGCGGATACTCTGGCAATTGTCGTAAATGCAGAGTATGCCAACATCCGGATTCTGGATGCGGCTGCGGCATGGGCGACAATTATTTGTTTTACGTTGGAGTTGTATTTCGATTTCAGCGGTTATTGTGATATGGCAAGAGGAATCGGCAAAATGTTTGGTTTTAGTTTGCCGGAAAACTTTAATTCCCCGCTTATGGCAACCTCTGTCAGGGACTTCTGGCGCAGGTGGCATATGACCTTAACTGCATTTTTTACAAGCTATATTTATATCCCCCTTGGCGGCAATCGAAAAGGGACACCGCGCAAGCTTGTGAATCTTATGATTGTATTCGCAGTCAGTGGCTTGTGGCATGGAGCAAATTGGACCTTCGTTGTTTGGGGACTGTTAAACGGACTTGCAATTGTGTGGGAGAATCTCTTTCCGAAGCTCCGCTTTAAGTGGGAGTGGGTAAACAGAGTGTTTACCTTTGGATTTACAGTGATTGCGTTCTCCATATTCCGAAGTGATAATTTGCAGGATGCATTGCTGTTACTAAAGAAGCTGTTTACAGGGGGCTGGAATAACATGCTGTTCGGTATCAGCAATGTGCTTCAGATACCGGAGAATTATGTGCTCCGCCAAGGCTTGCAGGCATTGCTTCCCTCCGCAATGAATCTGATGTACCTTGGGACATTACTTTTGCCTATGGTCATCAGTGTGTTGCTGATTCGAGGGAAACGTGCAGAGGTGTGGATAGAAGAAAAGGGCAGAAGTACGTTTGGACTTTGTGTGTTGGCAAGTCTGTTTGTTTGGTCCTTTGTGTCGCTGTCCAGGGTGAGTACCTTTTTATATTTTAATTTCTAAAATGATGAGAAACTGAGAGCGGACTATGAACGATAAAAAGAAAGCCTTGAAAAAGTTAATAGGGATAATTGCTGTGGAGGCATTACTCTTCGCACTGGTAGTCTGGTTTTTTGACCCTTTTTATCAGTATCATGAGCCGTTTGCAAATATACCGTCTGTGCTGCATGATAGAGATAATCAGATGCCCGGAACGGTGAGAAATTTCACCTATGACAGTGTACTGGTCGGTTCTTCCGTGGTGGAGAATTGTGACAGTGATTATTTGAATGAGCAGTATGATGCGCAGTTTTTAAAAATCATCCGCGCCTCCTCCTCTGTTGCTGATTTGCTCTATTATTTGGAGATGGCTCAGAAGGAGCATGAGTTAAAGCAGGTTGTGTGGGGGCTGGATGTGTTTGCGTTGCAGGCACCTGCGGAGGTGACATTATATGAGGATAATGTGCCAAGATATCTTCATACCACGTCACTATTGGATGACATTCCGTATTTATTGAACAAAGAAGTGTTGCTTGAGAGGGTTCCTTACATGCTTGCATGTGCTGCGGAGGATAAATATACGGATGGACAGGCATATAATTGGGCAGGTGATAAAACCTTCGGCGCCGCTGCCATGATGAGGCACTACGACAAGCCGAAGGGTTTGGAAACAGTGGAACAGTATCAAACCTTTGACAGGGAAATTATCGGACAAAATGTCGGTATGCTGGAGGCACAGATTAAAGCCCACCCGGATACACAGTATACCTTCTTTTTGCCTCCCTATTCCATGTGCTGGTGGGATTGTGCGTATATAAACGGTGTGTCGGACAGGGATTTTTATACGCTGAAGCATGTCATGGAGAGTTTACTTAAGTATGATAATGTGAAGCTGTACTATTTTCAAAATGATGAAGATATTATTTGTAATCTGGATAATTATATGGATTTGATTCATTATACACCGGCAATCAATCAGTATATGCTGGAGGAAATGGCTGAGGGCAGGCATTTGGTAACAGAGAATAATTGGGAGGAAGTGCTTGAAGACATGCGCATGCTGGTGGAGAACATCCGGACAGACTATATTTATCATTATTATACAAAAGAGTGACAGAAGCGGTGTGGTTGTGGTATAATAGATGCAGGCATTTTTTGACCGGATGGTCAATTATGAAATATATGCATTCCAAATAAGGAGGTAAAGAACATGGGTTATATGGAGGAATTCAAGTTCTGGCTTGAAGATGACTATTTCGATGCGGAGACCAAGAAGGAGCTTTTGGCAATTCAGGATGACGCGAGCGAGATAGAAGAGAGATTTTACAAGGAATTAGAGTTTGGTACAGGCGGTCTGCGCGGTGTAATCGGTGCAGGCACCAATCGTATGAATTTATATACCGTACGTAAGGCAACACAGGGTCTTGCGAATTATATCTTAAAGCAGGGTACCCAGGATAAGGGTGTGGCAATTGCTTACGATTCCCGCCGTATGTCTCCCGAATTTGCTGATGAGGCAGCGCTTTGCCTTGCGGCAAACGGAATTAAGGCGTATGTGTTTGAGACCTTGCGTCCCACACCGGAGCTTTCCTTTGCACTCCGTACACTTGGCTGTACGGCAGGTATCGTGGTAACTGCAAGCCACAATCCCCCCGAGTACAACGGTTATAAGGTATATTGGGAGGATGGCGCACAGGTAACC
>SVFG01000102.1 GCA_015056975.1 Lachnospiraceae bacterium
AGAATACGGAAACTGCCGCCGCCACCATAAGCACATAGATCAGCGGATCATTTAACTGCTCTAAGAAGTTCTCAATCCAGGTCTTCTGTCTGGCTTCCTTCATCTCATTTGGCCCGTTTACCGCAAATCTCCTTGCTGCTTCTGCCTCCGAAAGCCCCCTTCTTTCGTCTGTATTCAGTTTCTCCAATGTCTCCTGCACATTGTATTGCTCAAACAAAAAAATACCTCCTACAAGCTTATTTGCACTGCAAGTTTATGCTTGTAGGAGGAAATGTATGTCCACCAATTATACAATATGTCCTTACTGATAATACCCCTCGATATATGTCACCCATTCATCATATATCTCTCTTCTCGACTTTCCCAATACCTCCTCATAATCCTCCGTCTTAATCAGCTTAAGCACAGCATCCCAGCCGTATGTCACATCAATATACTCTATATAGGTATGTGCATAAGTGTAACCGCCACAATCTGCAAAGTTTAAAGGAGAATCGGAACAAACCTCTTTGTAGCTTGGAATTCCAAGCATGTCGATGTATTCCCTGTAGAATGGTTCTCCATTCACTAAATATAATGCACAGCCCTCCGTCAGCCACAAAGCAATATCCTTATTGAGTACACTCACATACGCATGTACAATCTCATGTAATGCGGCATATTTATTATTGTCATAGCTGTGCACCTTTCCCGGATTTGCAGGGGACGTAAGTATCACATCCGTACCGATATTGTCTCCGATATACCAATCCAGCTTAAGAAGCGGTGCCACAAAACCATACTTTTTTGTCTGCATAGTGCTTTGAGAATCGTAGATATATACCCTGACATCCGGTTTCTCCACAAAACCTAACCTCTTTGCAATGTCAGCCGCATTTTCTTCCGCATAGGCAAACACATCCTCAGCCGCTCCCGATTCTGTTTCATAATATACATCAATCCATTGTCCCTCAAGCTTTGTCATCTCTCCTGTCTTTCTGGAAAGTGTTGGAATAAAATTGATGCCACACAAAACAACCAAAACACCTAGACATCCAAGTAACCATTTTAAAATTTTTTTCTTCATAAAAAGAACCTCCGTTTTTATTTTAGAGTATACAAATCTCTCCTAAAAACGGAAGTTACTTTAGTCATATTCTTTCACAAACCTGCTATATTTTAAAATTAATGCGTTTCTTTCCTTGGTTTCTATCTTTTCATAGATGACAGAGATATAATTCTTCACCGTTCCGTTTGACAGATACAGCTTGTCTGCAATCTGCATATTGGTATAACCGGCCACCAACAATTCAAAGACTGACTGCTCCCTCTCCGTCAACCTGCTAAGCAGCTCCTCATATTCCCTCTTGTCCTCATCCAGTGGCTCACGGGTTGCCTGAATTACCTGCTCCACTCCAAGATTCCTATCTACCAGAAACAGCAGCAGTAAAAAACAACCTGCATATTGGATACATCTTGGCAATGCACCATATCGGATAATCTCTCCCAGCCCCACAAAGGGTTCAATCCATGGCATAAACACATAAAACCCTGTGATAATGTGGGAGACAAACAGTACTACAACCGTCACTACTGCGGAATAATACATTAACCCTTTATGTTTATAAAAGGCTGCAATCACGGTTGGAACCAAAAAGACAAGTACTGCCTGAAAAGTAAACAACACATACGCCGCCCCAGCCAACACTGCAAGGGCTGCCACAATATAATATTTCATCGCCGGACGGTATATACGCATTTTTAGAATCAGAAACGACGGTATTATCAGCGTTACCACCGCTACACCCAAAATAATCAACGTCATTTTTATATGAATATCAAAAATACCTATCCAACACAAAAACATGATTAAAAAGATACAGGCGAAAAGATACAAAAGCCCCTTTGCCACACGCTCATTAATCTCTGCCTCATTTTTCCTAAAAAGAAGATTCATCTGCCTACACCTCCGCAAGCAGCTGCTTTGTGTATGCTTCCTTGGGATTATCAAAAATCTCCTGTGTCTCTCCGATTTCTACAATCCTGCCTTCCTTCATGACCATAATGCGGTCACTCATCTGATAGATGACATTGATATCGTGGGAGATAAATAAAAAGGATAGCTTCATCTCCTCCTGCAGCTTGCGCATCAGCTCCATAATCTGTGCCTGTATGGTGACATCCAGCGCGGAAACCGGCTCATCCGCAATAACAAGACCCGGCCTTGTTATCAGCGCCTGTGCAATACTGATTCGCTGCCTCTGACCTCCGGAAAGCTGGGAGGATTTGCGGTAAAAATATTTGTCCGAAAGTCCCACCTTGTGGAGCATATCAAAGGCTGCTGCCTCCCTGTCCTGCTTCGTCATTTCAAACTGCTTGTCGCGAAGTCCCGCTGCGCGCAGAGGCTCCTGTAACAGCCAGCCGATAGTCTTTGCAGGATTTAAGCTGCTGTAGGGGTCCTGGAAAATCATCTGGGGCTGGTTGGAGTGATGGATGATACTGCCCTCCACATCCTTATTCATGCCCAGGATAGCCTTGGAAAGAGTAGTCTTTCCGCAACCGCTCTCACCAACCAGACCTAATATTTCTCCCTGCTTCATGGTAAAGGTTGCGCCTGTCACCACCTGTTTTTTCTTTTTACTTGAAAACAGGCTGTTACTGCCGTCCATGTAGGAGACGTTTAAGTCCTTAACCTCCAGAATGTCCGGTCTTTGCAGGGGCATATTCTGCCCGTTTGCGTCCTGCCCCTCATCGATACTCAAGGAAAACCGCTGCATTTTCTTTTCGCGGGAGGGTACTGCTTCAATCAGCTTCCTTGTATACTCCTCCTTGGGATGGTCAAATATCTCTGTGACCGTTCCGCTTTCCACCACATTGCCGTCCTTCATTACCACTACACGATTGCAAAGACGTTTTGCCAGATTTAAGTCATGAGTGATAAACAGCATGGAATTCTTTTGTTCTTTATTTATCTTGCGAAGCAGGCGGATAATCTGGCTCTGTACGCTGACATCCAGTGCCGTAGTGGGCTCATCTGCCACCACCAGACCGGGATGCAGGATAATCGCCATGGCAATCATTACGCGCTGTCTCATACCACCGGAAAGCTGATGGGGGTAACAGCTATACACACGCTCTGCGTCCTTTAAACCAACAGACAAAAATGCCTCCAGCACTTTTTCCTTCATCTGCTTTGCAGTCAGGTCTGTAGTATGAAGCTTTAACATCTCCTCCACCTGATTGCCCACACGCTTTGTAGGATTTAGGGAGGTCATGGGTTCTTGGAAAATCATGGACATTTTACTGCCCTGAAAGCTTCTGTAAAGTGCCTTATCTCTGGGCTTACCCGCCTCAAGCAGCAGGGTATCGTCATACCAAATCTTTCCGGAGGTAATGGTTGCCTCCTCAGAGACCAGTCCCATCATGGTCAGTGCGGTCACGGACTTACCGGAACCGGACTCCCCTACCACACCTACTATCTCGCCGTCATCAATGGTAAGGCATACCTTTTTTACAACCTCTGTGCCGTCAAAGGCAACGGATAAATTCTCAATCTTTATCATGCCTGCCTCCTGATTCCCTCACTGAGTAGTGAGAAGCCAAGCACCAGCCATACAATGGATAACCCGGGAGCCAACGCATACCAGGGGGCCGTTGTAAGATATCCCTGTGCATCGGAAAGCATCATCCCGAGGGTCGCATCCGGTGGCTGTACACCGATTCCAAGATAGCTCATTCCGGACTCAGCCAGAATGGCATTGTTAAAACCAATCATAACGGAAACCCAAAAGGTAGAAAAAATATTGGGTAAAATATGCACAAATAAAATACGTAACTTACCTACCCCCATCAGTCTTGCCCGTAGAATATAATCCGCGTCCCTAAGTCTGATAAACTCACTTCGCACAATACGCACAAAGCTGGGAGTAAACACAATGGCAAGGGAGATAATCAGATTCTGTCTGCCGCTTCCCATCAGAGTAATAACCACGAGTGCCAGCAAAATACTGGGAAAGCCATTGATGGCATCCGTGATACGCATCACAATTTCATCCACAATGCCTCCGAAATATCCTGTAAGTGCACCGATTAAGATACCTGCCGCACCTGCAAGAACCACTACCAGCGTACTTATCAAAATAGTGGTTCCCATACCCTTCATCACTCTGGAAAAAATATCCCTTCCAAAGTTATCCGTGCCGAAAAGATGTCTGAAGGAGGGGGCATCAAACTTCTCAGCCGCTGACATGGCTGTGGTGCTGTAGGGTGTCCAAAAAATACTAACCAACGCCAAAAGTACGGCAATACCGGTCATGATAACGCCCGCAAGCAAATACTTATTCTGTTTTAGCCTGCCAAAAACCTTCTTCATAGCATTCCTTTCTACTTATTACTGATTCTGGGGTCAATCACACGATACAAAATATCCACTAGGAAATACACAAAAATTACTACAAATGTTATATATAAAATCAGTATCTGTACCACCGGAAAATCTCTGGTGGAAATAGAGCTGATTAACAGTCTTCCGATACCGGGCAGGCCAAATACCTGCTCCACAACAATACTACCTGCCACAATTTCCGCGATAATCATACCTAAGAAGGTAATTACCGGCATCATGGCATTTCTAAGCACATGTAAGTACATAACCCGCCTGTCATTACAGCCCTTGCTGTAGGCAGTGCGGACGTAATCGCCCTTCATCTCCGTAATCATGGAATTACGTAAGAAACGGGCTGTCATGGCAATCTTAGGGATAGCCACTGACAGGGCCGGGAAAAACAAATAACCCATAAAGCCCCAGAAGTTATCCTGATAGCTTACATAGCCGCCGGGAGTAAACCACTTAAACACAATACCAAAGAGATAGGTCACCAAAATACCCAGGAAAAAGGAGGGTATCGCCATAGCCGTCTGCGTAAGCACACCCATCACGGCATCCAACACCTTGCTTTTACTCTTTGCCCAAAATACACCAAGCGGTATGGATATTACAATAATCAGTACCACTGCAATCGCTGCCAGCCACAAGGTCACAGGCAGCTTATCTCCGATTAGCTCTTTCACCGGCATCATCTCATTCATATTCTTGGAGAACCGGTAGCTTTCGCCTAAATCGCCTTTTACAACATCACCCACCCAATTTATGTATCTTGTTACCGGCGGGTCATTTAGTCCCAATTCCTCTCTGAGCTGCTCCTCCCTCTCCTCGGTCGCTTCCGTTCCCAAAATAGAGGTTACCACATCACCGGGAATAATCTGAAAGGCAACAAACGCAGCCACTGAAACAAGGAACAATGTCATAATGAGAGTTGCTATTTTTTTGAGTATATATTTCATTGGCTGCGCCTCCTTTCCTCTTATTTCATTGCAAATTTACTTTATCCAATATACAGTGCTCATATCCTGTACATAAATAGGGTAGAACTTATAGCCGCCCAGATTCTGCTTCATGGCGATGGTAATGGGGGGAACCTGTATAAATGCACTTCCCGCCTCCTCGCAGAGAATGGTCTGAATCTGCTTGTAATAATCTGCCTTTTCCTTAAGATCCAAGCTATTCTGTGCCTTTACATAAAGCTCATCATACTTAGCATTTGCAAAGTTCACAAAGTTCTTGGAAGACTCCGTCTGAAATCTGGTTAACAGATAACCGGGAGTTGCATCACAGGTAATACCGCTGATGGTAGTCTGATATTTTCTGCCGTTATAGCAATCCTCCAGCCAGGTATTCCACTCAACGGGATTAATCTTGGCATTGATATCTGCAGCCTTTAACTGCTCCGCAATGACCTCTGCGGTCTGTACATGCACCTCGTAGTTGGAGGGCACGGTAATCTCCAAATCAATACCGTTTGGATAGCCTGCCTCTGTAAGCAGCTGCTTTGCCTTCTCGATATTGGCACCGGTTCCGTACATATCGTTAAGCTCTACGTAATACTCCTTCAAGGTGGGGAGCATGGCTGAGCTTACGGGGGTGCTGTTGCCACCCATAACAAACTCATTTACGGAATCCTTATCAAGGGCGTAACAGATTGCCTGTCTTACCTTCACATTGTCAAGGGGTGCCTCCGCATTGTTAAGGAACAATGCCTGCACTACGTTGGAAGGTGCCGCAAGGATCTGGAAGGAATCCTTAAGCTCACTTGCCTGGGAATCCGTAAGGTACGGATATATATCAATAGAACCGCCACGCAAATCAATCAGCGCTGTGTCGGGACTGTTGATAATCTTAAAGGTAACCTCATCCAAATAAGGCAAGCCTTCCTGCCAGTAATCCGCATGCTTCTTTACCACAATACCCTCCTGGGGCTTGTAGGAAGCAAAAGAAAACGGTCCGGTACCGATGGGAGTACCCTCTGCATCCTCCCCGCTGCCTGCGGGAATAATTGCAGCCACAAAGCTGTAAATCAGCTCTGTATTGGCACTGCCCACTGTTACCTGAACCGTCTGTTCATCTACTATATCTACACTTTGAATGGTCTTTAATGTAGAAATCAGTGCAGTGCCGTCCAATAAACCGGAAGCCCTCTCCAACGAATATTTTACGTCTTCGGCCGTCACCTTATTGCCATTGTGAAACTTCACATTCTCCCGGAGGGTAAAGGTGTACACCAAACCGTCATCGGAAATTTTGTGATCACTGGCCACTGCATTGATTAAGCTGCCATTCTCATCGACCTTTACAAGGCCTTCAAAAATGTTAAACAGTATTTCCTTAGTTCCTGCCGCAGTTGCTTTGTGTGGGTCAAGACTGTCAATATCCTGTTGAACTCCTACTACAACAGAGCCGCCGTATACAGGCTCTCCCGTAGCACTAGAGGACTTATCCCCCGAAGACTCTCCTGTGTCACCTGCGCATCCGCCCAGTGCAACCACTAACAGAAGTGCCATAAGAATACTAAACTTCTTTTTCATATGTCTTCTCCTCTTCGTTAAATAAATCTCTCACTATTCTATTGTCAGCCTTATTGTACCACATAACTTACAGATTGCAAGTTTTTTTCTGCGTACAATTTACATCTGCGTTTAAGCTGTAATACTGTTACCTGTATACAACTGATAATATTTACCCTGTTGGTCAATCAGTTCCTCATGGGTACCGCTCTCAATAATTCTGCCCTGCTCCAATACCATGATACAATGGCTGTTTCTGACTGTTGAAAGTCTATGGGCGATAACGAATGTGGTTCTGCCGCTCATCAGTTTATCCATACCATCCTGTACCATCTTCTCTGTACGGGTATCAATGGAGCTGGTTGCCTCATCCAGAATGAGTACCGGAGGATCTGCAACTGCCGCTCTTGCGATGGCAAGAAGCTGTCTCTGACCCTGACTCAAATTCGCACCGTTTCCGGTAAGAATGGTGTTGTAACCGTCAGGCAGCTGTCTGATAAAGCCGTCCGCATTGGCAAGCTTAGCCGCTGCAATGACCTCTTCATCTGTCGCATCCAGCTTACCGAAACGGATATTATCCATAACGGATGCGGTAAACAGATTGGTCTCCTGCAAAACGATACCTAAGGAGCGTCTTAAATCTGCTTTTTTAATCTTATTAATATTGATACCATCATAGCGGATTTTACCGTCCTGAATATCATAGAAACGGTTAATCAGGTTGGTGATGGTGGTCTTTCCTGCACCGGTAGAGCCTACAAAAGCAATCTTCTGACCGGGCTTTGCCAAAAGCTCAATGTTGTGAAGTACCATCTTTTCATCGGTATAACCGAAGTCCACATCATCAAATACCACTTCGCCCTTA
>SVFG01000103.1 GCA_015056975.1 Lachnospiraceae bacterium
GTTCCTCTTGGAAGGGTCTGACTGGTGGCTGTCTTACCTCCTACCCTGAAGCCCTCCACCTTACCGTTGATACCGCCGCCCTCAGATACTACCATCTCCAATATACTCCGCATGGTAGCGGATGTTTCCTCCGATACAATTCCCTCCGTCACCGGATAGGTTAACTTCTGTATATTTCCCGCCTCATCCACGGTCTGCACTCCAAAATGCGGTGTAATGCGTTTACCGCCGTTTACAATGGAGGATGCCGTAGTAAGAAGCTGCATAGGCGTAATTTGAAAGGACTGTCCGAAGGATACCGTGGCAAGCTCCACATTCCCCATATCTTCCTTTTTGTGCATAATGGTTCCGGCTTCCCCGGGAAGGTCAATTCCGGTTTTCTTTTTCAGTCCGAACTGCTCAAAATATTTATAATAATTCTCTACGCCAAGACGAAGTCCCACCGTGATAAACACCGGATTGCAGGAATTCATGGTAGCATGCACAAAATCCTCCGCGCCGTGTCCTCCAACCTTGTGGCAACGGATTTTCCGATCATCCACAACGATATATCCCGGGCAGCTGAAATTGTGATTCGGTGCAACCACACCCTCTTCAAGTCCTGCCGCAGCCGTAATAATCTTAAAGGTAGAACCCGGCTCATAGGTATCATTGATACAGCCGTTTCTCCACACTCTGTTTAAAGCGTCCTGCTTTGTCTCTGCGGAAAGGGTTGCAACATCCAGCTCCATGGCATCCGCATACCAATCCGGTATTTCGTACGGATTGTTTAAATCAAACTCCGGTACATTTACCATGGCGTATACTTCGCCGTCCTTAGGATTCATGACGATAACGGATACGCCTTCCGCCTCCTTGGTCGCCATTGCCTGTTTGGCAAGCTGCGTAGCATAGGTCTGGATATTCCTGTCAAGGCTTATGTACAAATCATTTCCCGCAACCGGCTCTTTGCGTCGTTCACCCGCTTCATCCACCTCAATGCCCTTGGCATCGGTAACGGTAAGAATCTGTCCCGGCTCACCCTTTAAATACTCCTCATAGACAACCTCAAGCCCGATAATACCCTGATTGTCGCCACCTGTAAAACCCAAGACCTTACTGGCAAGCTCACCATAGGGGTAATATCGTTTGTAGTCCTCATCCACCTTCACGCCGGGCAAATCGTATTCCCTGATTTTGTCTCCCACCGCTTTCTCCACATTACTTTTGATGCGCTCCATGGAAGAATATTTTTCCACACGCTTACGCACATATTCTTCCGACAAATCAAGCTCCTTACACAACACCCGGATCACCTGCTCCCTATCCTCCATCTGATTATAGATGACGGATATGGTACAAACTGTTTTGTTGTCTGCAAGCACCGTGCCGTTCCTGTCAAGAATCCTTCCGCGCGCCGCCTTGATACTCCTCTCTCTTTCATGAAGAGCCGTCGCAAGCTCCGCGTAGTGGTCGGCTCGCCACACCATCAGATAGATAAGCCTTCCAAGCAGAAACAAAAAGAGAAAGGTTAGCAGGAAAAACAATGTGATAATTTTCTTCCTGTGAAACATCTTATTATTACTTGTGAGCATAGAAAACCTCATAAAAAGGGTTTATTAATCTGTATTCCCGTTTTTATGAGGTTATTCATTTATCCTTTGTTATTCGGTTTGAGATTCAGTCTCCGGTTGTTCCTCTTCTGTATTATCTTCCTTTGTGGGCGCACCGTATTGCAGGGTAATCTCCAGCTTTCTTGCCTCCAGTTCCAAAACCTCTGCCTCACTGAGAGATTCTGTCATGTAGATGTTCAAATAGGGAAGCACTTCTGTCAGTACATTGCGCACGATTCCTGTAGCAAATTTGGCATCGTCCTGTTCCTCGGCGTTCGCTCTGTCAACCACCACATAAATAGCTATCTGCGGGTCATCCGCAGGTGCATGTCCGATAAAAGAAACAACAAACTCTTCATTTCCTCGGGGCAGCGTTTCCGCCGTACCGGTTTTACCACCGATTGCATATCCTGCCGGTCTTGCCGTCTTACCGGTACCCTCATCCACCACCGCACGGCAGAAGGTACGGATCCATTCCGATGTAGATGCAGAAACGGTCTGTTTTAACACTCTCGGTTCAATATTCTCCACGGTAGCTCCGCTTGCATTTGTAATCTTGTCAACCATATGGGGCTCATAATAATATCCGCCGTTAATTAGGGAACAGTAACCTGTAATCACCTGAATCATAGTCGTGTTAAAGTTCTGTCCAAATGCATTGGTTGCCAAATCCGCAACTTTCATATCATCTTCCGTAAAGATAAGGTTGGCAGTTCTTGCTTCTCCTGCCAAATCAATATTTGTCTTTAAACCAAAGTTAAAAATTTCCTGAAATTCACAGAAGGTTTCCTTGCCCGTCGCCTGCGCGATTTTCATCATAGCAACATTGCAGGAGGTTGCCACTGCCTGACGCAGGGTAATCACACCGTCTCCCCATTTATTGTGACATGCGATATCATGTCCGCCTACCTCTAAAGAGCCGGTACACTCAAAGGTCATACCCAAGGGAATGGAGCCTGTCTCCAATGCCGTAGCCACCGTAAAAGGCTTTACCGTAGAGCCCGGCTCATAGGTATTGGAAATACAATAATTCTTCCAAAGATTGTTCAGATTAAGCAGAATCTGCTCATCCGTCAAACCGCTTAATACCGCCTCATTGATAATGGTATCCGTTTTCTTATACTCGTAATATCCGGCTGCATTTGTCACCTGCTCAATTAAGTTGGAGCCCAGCAGTGTATTGGTGTCTCTGGTGTTATTCAAGTCAAAAAAGGGATAACTTGCCATAGCGAGAATATTTCCCGTATCCACTTCCATCACAATACAACCAATATTCTCTGCGCCGTTCCCCTCACTGAAGTTGTTTTTATATTTTTCATTAAACTGCAGGAGGTATTTTTCCACAATCTTTTGAATATTCATGTCAATGGTACTGTGTATGGTATTACCATCCACTGCCGCCTTGATGGTGCGTTCCAGTGCAAGGTCATCATTCAGATAACCATACTCCCGGCCCGGAGTACCGTTTAAATAATCGTTATAATACTCCTCAAGACCATATTGTCCCGTATTGTCCGCTCTGGCAAAACCGATGACATCTGCCGCCAGACTGCCGCCGGGATACACACGCTTATATTCCTCTTCAAACCAAACGCCACGGATATTGCTATCCTCCTGCTGAGCCTGCTTGAAGCCGCTGATCTCCTCGTAGGAAAGGCGCTTTAGGGGAACATACCAGGAGGACTTGGGATGCGTCACCACATACTCCCTGATGGCCGTCATGTCCAGTGCCGGGAAATATTCGGAAAGCGCGCGCAAAGTGGGCTCCAGATAAGCCTCCTTATCCTGCATAACTGCGGCATCAATTACCAGATTGTACACCTTCTGACTGGTGGCAAGCTTATTGCCCTTGGCATCCACAATATCTCCTCTTCTGAAGGGTATTGTGGTGGAATCATACCTCTGCTGGGACAACACCTGCTTCTGATAATTCGTCCCCTTCTCCTTTACGAGATATCCCAGTCTGACTCCCAATCCGGCAAAAGCCAGCAGTACAAACACAAACAGTACCACCAGCTTCTTTTGCATCTTTATTGTAAATTTTTTAACATTGCCATTTTGCTCTTTCAATCCTCTACAACCTTTCGCATATAATCATTGCCTGCATTTGTATAAGTGATAATCTGTCCCTCGGCAGCATAAGTCATACCCAGCTCACCGATTGCGATTCTCTTTATTTCTTCCAGATCTATGCTGTTTATTATCCGGTTGTATTCCTCGTCATTTGCCACACGCATGGTATTTAACTGGCTCTCCATGCGGGTAATCTGCTCCATCTTATTGGTAAGCTGCGCCTGAAGCTGGATATAATTAATCAGTATCAGTCCTGCCGCACAAAGCGCCGTCACCAAAAACAATACATAGCCCGGGCTCATGTGATGTGCCTTGTCTCTGTTCTTTCTGGTCTCATGGCTTAAGTGCTTTACCGGAGCCTCCTCCAGCTGTCTGCGTACATCAAGCTTGCGTACGGTATTACCGTAAACATATGTGTCTATTCTGTTTGTAGGGGTCACATTTCTCTTCCTTGTTTGTGCCATAAATCATCGCCTACTTTCTGTTACCTATTTTTGCGTTCCATCGCATTTTAAAATCCTTAAGCCCTCTCAAACACTCTTAGCTTTGCACTTTTAGAGCGGCTGTTCTCCGCAAGTTCCTTCTCTCCCGGTAGAATGGGCTTTCTTGTTATTACCTTTCCCTTGCTTGCCTTGCCGCACACACATACAGGAAACTCCGGAGGGCAGGTGCAGGGATTTTCATTTGCTTTAAACTGTGTCTTTACGATTCTGTCCTCCAAGGAATGAAATGTGATAATACATAACCTTCCGCCGGGATTTAACAAATCAATAAAGTCATCCAACGAATTTTTGAGAACCTCCAGCTCCCTGTTGCAGGCAATGCGGATCGCCTGAAAGGTCTGTTTGGAGGGATGTCCGTTCTGTCTCATCTTTGCAGGGATTGCCGCCTTGATGACTTCGTTTAGTTCAAAGGTGGTCTCTATGGGCTTCTCCTGTCTCACTCTCACAATGTGCTTTGCAATGTTCTTTGCGAAGGTGTCTTCCCCGTAATCTCTGATGATGTGAAACAGCTCCGTCTCCGAATATGTATTTACGATATCTCTTGCCGTAAGAGACTGTCTTGTGTCCATCCGCATGTCAAGGGGTGCATCAAAACGGTAGGAAAATCCTCTCTCGCCGGTATCCAACTGATAAGAAGATACCCCCAGGTCAAGGACGATACCGTCCACGCCGGTAATTCCCAGCTCTGCAAGTGCTGCCTTTGCATTGCAGTAATTGTTTCTGAGTATGGTAACCTTATCACCGTATACACTAAGTCTCTCACCCGCTGCAGCGATAGCAGCAGCATCCTGGTCAATTCCGTAAAAATGTCCCGTTGTCAAATGACTGCACACATGAAAGGCATGTCCGCCGCCTCCCAGTGTACCATCCACATAAATACCGTCCGGACGCACGTTTAACGCTTCGATTGTCTCATTCAGCATCACTGAATAATGATTAAATTCCATCCGTGCATCCTCCTGTTTTAAATGGTAAGTCCCAGTGCCTCCATTGCCGAAGCGATGGCATCCATATCCTCATCTCCCGCAACGTTATCCCACTTCTCTTTACTCCAGATTTCTATACGGCTGCCTACGCCGACCAGTACCACATCTTTATCCAAACCGGCAAATTCTCTAAGGTTCGCCGGCAAAAGTATTCTGCCCTGCTTGTCCAATTCCACCTGTGCCGCACCGGCAAGGAAGAAACGTGCAAACTGTCTTGCCTCTTTATTGATTAAAGGTAATGATGTGAGTTTCTGTTCGAAAGCATTCCAGTCATCATTGGCGTACACAAATAAGCAGCCATCCATCCCCTTTGATACTACGAATTCTTCTCCTAAAACATCGCGGAACTTTGAAGGGATAATCAACCTGCCTTTGGCGTCAACTGTATGATTGTACTCGCTCATAAACATCACAATCACCACCATTCATGGGTCTGTCGAAAAGTCAGTGCCGTTCATCGCGGAAATCTCCCACTTTATGACACTATCCACCACTTTCACCCACTTTTAACATAATATTAATACATATCGCGGAAATTTACAAGTATATTTACAAATATTTTTTTCCATCGACGAAATAAAAAAGCGCCCTGCAGGCACCTGCAAGACGCTTTTTTACTATATGTAGTGTGGTGGGGGGATTATCCCATACCACATTTATATTTTTATGCGTTTGAAAATTTTTTAAAGTTTTTTTAATTTATTTGGTTTTAGATGATTTTCTCAGCCTAAACACCACATCCGCCCCCACTGCCGCCACAAATAGCACCACGGAAAGCAGCTGTGACACTGCAAGATTACTCCCCGGAAGTAACAATTGATCTGTACGTAGCCCTTCAATCCATGCCCGTCCCAGACCATAGCCTGCAAAATACAAAAGGATTAGCTCTCCGTCAAACCGCTTCCTTTTACGGTATAGCCACAAGCCAAGAAGAAGCACAAGATTCCAAAGGCTTTCATACAAAAAGGTGGGATGCACCTGAATGTAATTGACTCCTTCCGTGATATGCACAGCCATTTGCTCCGTAATTTCGGACTCCCGTACCGCCGCTATGGGCAGACGCATGGCAAGCAATCCGTCCGTATAATTACCGAACGCTTCCCTGTTGGTAAAATTGCCCCATCTGCCGATGGTCTGGCCGGTAAGAAGCGAAGGCACGGCTGCATCCCCCAATACAAAGGGACTGATGCGTTTTCTCCGACAAAAGATAATTAGCACCGTAACCGCCGCAATGACAGAGCCGTAAATCGCCATCCCACCGCTTCTGATATCAAATATCCGCAGTAAATCATCCCTAAAATAATCCCAGCGGAATATCACATAATAAAGACGCGCCCCAATCACGCTAACGGGTATGACATACAGCGCAAAATCCCAAAGGATTTCCTGCTTAAGTCCTACTCTTTTCGCTTCATGGGACGCTAAAATAAGCCCGACAAGTATACCTGTTGCAATGATGATTCCGTACAACATGATTTCCATGCCAAATATACTGATACTTTTCGGTACCTTTTCCAAATAAATACCCAGATTGGGAAATGCAATATCCATAGGCTTCATAACGCCACCTCACAAGATTACTCGCAACTTACTGCCGCTGTGTGACGTACCTACGCCTTTATCTGTATCGCAATGTCCGTTCGGAACTTATACGTTGAATCTAAACAGGATAACATCTCCGTCCTGCACCACATACTCCTTGCCTTCCATGCCTACCAGGCCTTTTTCCCTTGCAGCCGCAAGAGAACCCTGCTCCAGTAAATCCTTGTAATTTACCACCTCGGCCTTGATGAAACCGCGCTCGAAATCGGAATGGATTTTGCCTGCTGCCTGAGGAGCCTTGGTGCCAATCTTGATAGTCCATGCTCGGGTCTCATCCTCACCTGCGGTAAGGAAGCTCATAAGACCAAGTAAACGATAGCTTGCTGCAATCAGTTTATCCAAACCGGACTGGGAGATACCCAAATCCTCCAAAAACATTGATTTCTCGTCATCATCCAGCTCTGCAATCTCCTGCTCAATCTGCGCACAGATTACAAATACCTCGCTGTCCTCTCCTGCCGCAAAGCTTCTTACAGAGGCTACCATATCATTGCTTGCACCGTCATCCGCCAAATCATCCTCTGCCACATTTGCCGCATAAATCACAGGCTTGTAGGTAAGCAGATTGTAGGAACGCAGAAGCTCCAGCTCGTCATCATCATCCACTTCCATACTCTTTGCCATCTTACCGCTCTCCAAATGCTCCATAATTCTGGTAAGAAGTGCATCCTCCTTAGCCATGGTCTTGTCCATACGAGCAGCCTTGCTTACCTTGCTCTTTCTTCTCTCCATAATTTCCAAATCAGAGAAAATAAGCTCCAGATTGATGGTCTCAATATCACGCAGAGGATTTACATTACCATCCACGTGAACCACGTTTGCATCCTCGAAGCAGCGCACCACGTGCACAATGGCATCCACCTCTCTGATGTTGCTTAAGAACTGGTTACCAAGACCTTCACCCTTGGATGCACCCTTAACAAGGCCTGCAATATCCACAAACTCAATAACTGCCGGGGTTACCTTC
>SVFG01000007.1 GCA_015056975.1 Lachnospiraceae bacterium
ATAGATATTCGTTGGCAAAGTCAAGCACATTCATACCACTTGTAATTCTGATAATTCCCAAAAGGATTTGAACACCAAGAGTGTGATATCTGAATTCATTAGTGATACCTTTGCGACCACCCAAAACATCCAATGTTTTCAGTGTCCAATCTTCCGATGTGCAAACCTTTGTCCAAGGTTCGCTCTTTCCCTTATAAGGTGCTGTCATTGTAAGCAAATGATTAATTGTAACCTCATATATAGTTTGCTCCCCTCTTTTAGGAGTGTAAGTTCCCTTGTAATAGTCCATCACAAAGTCGTCTACACTTTTTATCAAACCCTGGTCCATGGCAATACCTACCAACAATGATGTTACAGATTTTGTCACACTCATAACATTCATTGTATCTTCTTTTGTAAAACCATCTTTATACTCTTCAATTTCAAGTATATTATCCTTATAGGCTACAATCTGCTTTATATTAATATCGTTTTTACTTGAATAAGTATCTAAAATTTTCTTCATCAAAACTTCCTCCTGTAAAGCAGTAAAAATCATATTATTTGGACGTCCTATATTAAGCCTAAGTGAATTAAAAATTAATTTCAATAGTTTTCTACAAAAAAAGATATCTACGTTAATAGACATCTTTTTCACAACGTAAAATTCAAATAATCACTAGTGCAATAATCCGAACGTAAACCATGTCACAAAGAGATATTTTTGCTTTGTCCTTCTCCTTCTATCAAAATATTAATTGATTTCACTTCGCTCAGTAAACTGACAGTATCCAGGCATACACATACAACAAAAATGCCAATCGTCATAAGTATCAGTACAACACCCGGTAAGTTGCTGTACCATCCCCAAATCCAACCACCAAGTAAAACAAGTATCATGACATAAAGAAGTTTCAAACCGGTTTCCAATATCGGATAGCGATATTCTATATAGTCCATAAAATAAAGTCCTATATAGATAATGACATTCAATCCTAACACCTGAAAAACCGTATCAATACAGATAAGTGTTGCATCATAGCAGGTTGCGACAAGCGCCAATGCCACCAAAGAGATTCCGGTTGTCGCCAAAATATTTAGTATAATCTTCTTCATCCTTTATTTCTCCTTAGCAATTCGCTCTTAATATCTTTCAAATATTTCCTGGTAACACAGATACTTTCTCCGTTGGAAAGTCGCGCTTCCAATTTGCTGTTAACCAATGTTTTCAAGCCCATCAGCTTCTCAATATTAAGGAGCACCGATTTACTCACTCGGACAAAACCCGCCTTAGACAGCATCTCCTCTAATTCATACAGTTTATAATTGCTTCTAAAAACCTCTTTCTCGCAATATACGAAAACCTTTTTGTCTACACTTTCCAAATAGAAAATATCATTTATGAGAACAGCAATTTCTTCATTGTCCTTTTTGCAAAGAATGGTCTGATCCACATACCTGACATAATCCGACACTCTTTTCACACTTTCTGTCATCTCACGATATGCAATTGTGACTTCAGGTTCTTCCAAATCTTGTCGCTCACACATTATTAAACGCATGCCATCCTCCTGCTTTCGTACATTTATAATACTTAGTATTATAGCACGAAGAGGACTTCTTGTTAACCTAAGCTTTTTTGAGGTGGCGGCGAATAAAACAAATCAGCACTAAAATAAATGATACCGACTGTGCAATCGCTACCCGCACAGCCATCATTTCATCGACGCCGGTAGCAGATACCACATGTAAAAGATTCACAATTGTATTATTGACAAAATGGTCACCCATAGCCATATAAAGGCTGCCTGTCATTTTAGTTAACATCGCAAATTTAAAACCGACCAATGCCGAGGTCCCTACCAGCATGGCAATGTTTGCAATCATACCGCCCATACTCATACTTTCATCCAAATAGCTTCGGATAAGACCTATCATATGCCAGAAGCCAAAGAAGCACGAGGAAACAAGCGCCGATACAACAAAGGTGTATTTTTGCTCCAACAGCTTCCCGAAAAGTCCGCGGAATACACCTTCCTCCATTACAACATTTACTATATTTCCTACAATACAAATCAGGAAAAACAAAGCTTCTGTCCGATACCCCGTATTCTGATTGATGGCATAAGTGCTTACATATAACTGCAAGGACTGAAAAGAACCCTGCGAAACAGCAATCAGAATCTCAACGCCGTACGCCAATACAAAAACACCACATCCGAACGCAAGCCCTTTTAACAGATTGCCAAAGACTTTTTCT
Organism: Lachnospiraceae bacterium; assembly: GCA_015056975.1. Taxonomy (GTDB): domain Bacteria; phylum Bacillota; class Clostridia; order Lachnospirales; family Lachnospiraceae; genus Acetatifactor. Next base: position 2,240 of record SVFG01000007.1, read on the forward strand.
CTCACGAAACCGATTTGGGTTATCGTAAGCCTCCTCCAGGCAGTTACTGCAAACATAATAACAATCCCCATTAGTTTATGTACAATTGCTTCACCAACCAGAGTTTGGTCAGTGCGTAAAACAAAATACTCAAAAACACGAAAAGCATAGCATAACAGGTAGGTTCCCCAAACAACACCCCACACCTTTTGTCTCTTTATAACGCTCATAATTGTTCTCCTTTATTTATCAATTTTCCCCAAAATAGCATAAATGGGAGCGGTCTTTCAACCACTCCCATACCAAGATGCAAATTAAAGATACTATGTTGCATACTGTATTTTGTTCAGTTCTTCATTTATGATAACTCATCAAGCTGCTTTAACCAGATGGTGACGCAGGCGTCAGAGGGCATGCGCAAATCTCCTCTGGGGGATACTGCCACGCTACCCACCTTAGGACCGTCCGGCAGACAGGAGCGCTTAAACTGCTGGCTGAAAAATCTTCTGTAGAAGGTCTTTAACCATTTGAGGATAGTTGCATCATCGTACAGTCCACGGAAGGCTTCCTTTGCCACACGGTACACCTTCTTAGGTTCATAGCCGCAGCGCAGCATATAGTACAGGAAGAAATCATGGAGCTCATAGGGGCCCACCAAATCCTCGGTTTTCTGGGCAATCTGCCCCTCTACGGGAGGCAACAGTTCGGGGCTTACAGGCGTATCCAACACATCTAGAAGCACCTCTGAAAGCTCCTTATTCTCACAGGTTTCTGCATAATAAGCTACCAGGTGACGCACCAAAGTCTTTGGAACTCCTGCATTGACACCATACATGGACATATGGTCTCCGTTGTAGGTCGCCCAGCCGAGAGCAAGCTCCGACATGTCTCCGGTACCGATAACCAGGGCATTTGTCTGATTTGCAATATCCATCAGCACCTGAGTACGCTCTCTCGCCTGTGCATTTTCATAGGTCACGTCATGGTTATTACTATCCTGACCGATATCCCTAAAATGCACCGTTACAGCTTCCTTAATGTCAACCTCCTTCAAGGTGGCACCAAGGGTTCTTGTCAGCTTGCAGGCATTGTCATAGGTTCTGTCTGTTGTACCGAAGCAGGGCATGGTCACCGCAATGATACCTTTTCTGTCAAGGTTTAACATATCAAAGGTACGCACTGTCACAAGAAGTGCCAGCGTAGAATCCAAGCCACCGGAAATGCCAAGCACCGCCGTCTTACATCCGATGTGCTCATAGCGTTTTTTAAGTCCCATGGACTGAATGGATAAAATCTCCTCGCACCGTCTTCTTCTGGTCTCCTCGTCGGAGGGCACAAAAGGCATGGGGGCAAAGGTTCTTGAAAGAGTAGTCTCCTCAATGCTCAGCATGAAAGAAACCTCCACATAATTTGTATCTGTCACTTTTCCGAAATTGCCCATTCTGCGACGCTCGGAAAGCATTTTTTTCACATCAATATCTGCGTATATGGTTTCCCCCATAAAACGCTTGGACTGTACAAGAACGGTACCGTTCTCCGCAATCAGATTGTGACCGCCGAAAACCAAATCCTGAGTAGACTCACCCTCTCCGGCAGATGCATAAACATATCCGCAAAGCAGTCTGGCACTGGAGGATTTCACCAGCATTTCCCGATATTCATCCTTGCCCACGGTCTCACCGGAGGCCGACAGATTGGCTATCACGGTAGCCCCCATCAGGGCATGGTTGGTAGCGGGGGAGGTAGCCACCCACAAATCCTCACAAATTTCCGCACCGATTACAAGTTCCGGCACATTTGTGCAGGAAAACAATATATTGGTTCCGAAGGGAATTTCTTCACCGTCAAACCAAAAGCTTACCGGCTCTGCATTGCCCTCCGCAAAATGTCTGCCCTCATAGAACTCCGCATAGCTGGGGATATTTGCCTTGGGAACCATGCCTAAGATGCCGCCGTTTTGCAGCACTGCAGCCACATTGTAAAGTTTGCCGTCACGCTCCACGGGAAGTCCCACAAACACTAAAGCATCCCTGTCAGAAGTAGCCTCTGCCACAACAGCCAGCGCCTTCTTCGCCTCTGTAAGCAAAAGCTCCTGGGAAAACAAATCTCCGCAGGTATATCCGGTCAGACAAAGCTCCGGAAGCACGATGATTTTTGCTCCCTTTTCATAAGCCTCCTGCAGACACTCGCAGATGCGCTCCGCATTATATATGGGGTCTGCCACCTTAATCTTGGGTGTGACCGCTGCAACCTTAATAAATCCCTGCTCCATGTAGAACCTCCACATCTTTTTTTACACACTAAATATTATCTCTTAACCTGCTGATACAGTTCCTTTAATTCCTCCACACTCAAACGGTAATGGGTATTGCAGAAATCACAATTCACCTCAATCTCCTCACCGTCGTCTATCATTTCCTGAAGCTGCGCCTTACCGATACTGATCAGTGCCTTTTCCACTCTCTCCTTACTGCAATTGCACACAAAAGCAGTGGGCATGGTATCCGTAATCTGCATATCAAGTCCGTCAAGCAAAATCTGAAGCATCTGCTCCGGGCTGTTTCCGGCATCCAGCATACTGGTAACGGAGCTGATATTTGCAAGATTCTGCTCCAATTTACTGATAACCGCTTCTTCGGCAAAGGGCATCAGCTGTACAATAAAGCCACCCGCCTGCTTCACGGTATTATTCTTTTCCATCAGGACACCCAAACCTACCGCGGAGGGTACCTGTTCGGAGGTTGCAAAATAATAGGTCAAATCCTCTGCAATCTCACCCGTCTGTAACTCAGTTTGTCCCACATAGGGCTCTTTTAACCCCATATCCTTGATAACACGCAAGGTTCCGGGACCGATAGCTCCCGAAACATCCAATTTTCCAACAGAATTGGCGGGCAAAATCACATCCGGCACATCCGCATAGCCCTTGACATTGGCTAAAGCATCTGCGGTCACCTTGATGCCGCCTACGGGACCGTCACCCTTTATCTGTAAGGTCATTAAATCCTTTTCGCCCTTTAGCATACTGCCCATCATGGCTCCTGCACTGAGCAGTCTGCCGAGGGCCGCCGTTACAACGGGACTGGTATTATGAGCCTGTCTTGCAAATTCCACAAGCTCCCTCGTGGTACAGGCAAAGGCTCTGATTTGTGCATCTGCCGCTGTCGCGCGCACTAAATAATCACTCATGTATATCCATCCTTCTGTGACAACCTTATGTGCGGGGTTTTCCCTGCTCTCTTGCCACAATATAAACTCTCTCACTCTCTTCGTTCACAGCACATCCGGTATCTGCATCCAACACTTCCACAAGCTCCATACCCGCCCGGGTAACCAATGCCTTCATCTGCTCCACACGATACCCTCTCTGGATGTGAGTCTCCTGAAAGCGCCTGAAGCGTCCGTCCTCTTCCTCTACAAAGATGGTGAGATCGTACTCATTCAGCTCCTCCTCCGGGTCATAAAAATTCTCCCAGATAAAGCTGCAATCCTCTCGGTTTTCCGCGATGGTGGTATCGCCGATAACTTCCCGGTACTTATACTCTGTATTGAAATCAAAGATAAAAATGCCACCGGGATACAGATAATTATTGACTAAGAAAAACGTCTGTAAAAGCTCCTCTTCCTCCAAAATATAATTCAGGGAATCGCAGACGCTTACCACTGTTCCTACGGTACTGTAAAGCTCCAGCTCTCTCATATCCTGCAAAAGATACAAGATATCTTCACCCTTCTGCTCCCGCTTTTCCATGGCAACGGAAAGCATGGATTCCGACAAATCCACACCAATCATATCATAGCCCTTATTGTACAAAAGCTCAGTAAGGGTACCGGTTCCACAGCCCAAATCCACTACCAGATTGCGCTCGGAAGAAAGCGTATCCTCTGCATCACGCTCGGGTTTGGAAACACCGTACTTCTTTATTAACTTGTGAATCCGCTCGCTCCATTCCTCATAGGGCGTGGCATCCATGAAGGTATCATAGACGTAAGCAAAATCCTGATATGCTTCCATAACCGCCTCCGTTTATGTTTAGTCACCAAGCTTCCTTGCAATGCCAAAACCGATTATGAAGGTAACAATACCAACCAATGCATTTACCAAACCAAATGCACTAAAATCACCCATAGCCACAATTGCTACAGGAGAAGCCACGATCAAACCGATAATTGCCCAATATGCGTAAAGAGGGAATTTCTCAAAAATAATTTCCACCAGCTTGGCAATGGCAAAGATGCCGACTACAATACCGATTCCGAAGGGAATTAACACCGTACAGCCCTGAAGGATACCCTTCATATCAAAGGATACCAAAGCGCGGATAAAGTCTGTAATGGTCTCAAGCACAGGGTTGTAATAGCCCATCAGCATTAGCATCATGGAACCGCTGACACCGGGAATAACCATGGTAGCAGATGCCACAACACCTACGCCCAAAAGCTTAATTACATTGATTGCGTTAAAGGTCAAATCTGCCGCTTTTCCCTCAGATTCACCCATGATGGCGAGACCTGCCACTACTACAAAAAACAGTAAGAAGGCAATGATATGTCCTGCTTTTATTTTGCTACCCTTCACATTCTTCCAGATGGCAGGAAGACCACCCACAATCAGACCCATAAACAACAGGTTAGTGGGAATAGGGAATTTTGCAAACAAATACTCCAAACCAAAGGAGCTGCCCACAATAGCAATCACCATACCGATAGCAATGGGGAATAAAAACGCTACACTCTTCTTAAACTCGCTGAATAAATGGGTAATGCAATGAATCAGCTTGTCATAAATACCCATGGAAACCATCATGGTTCCGCCGCTGACACCGGGGATAATGTTAGCAATACCGATTACGATACCTTTTAAAATACTCTTAATCATTATTTTCTCTCCGTTTCAATATTAATTCTTTATATGCAGTTGGCATTTTTACACTTTCTGAAGGTATTTTTTCAGGAAATCTATAAGACAATCCATCTGCTCATCCGTACCGATGGTAATTCTCAGGCAATTGTTAATCCTTTCTTTATCCCAGAAACGCACATAGATATCCTGCTCCCTAAGTGCCTGATAAATTTCCTTTGCAGGAACAGACTTGTGGGATGCAAAGATAAAGTTGGCCTTGGAATCCGGGAATGTAAAGCCAAGCTCGGCGAGCTCCTTCTTCACACGCTCTCTGGTATTTTGTATTTTTGCCGTAATGTCCTTGAAATACGCATCATCCTTCACCGCTTCCACACCTAAGAGCTGAGAGGGAAGATTCATGGTGTAGGAATTAAAGGAAAATTTGGCGTCATTCAGATACTGAATCAGCTTCTCGTTTCCGATGCAGAAGCCGATACGCAGTCCTGCCATGGCGCGGGATTTAGAGAAGGTCTGTACAATCAGAAGATTGTCGTACTTCTCAAGCAGAGGAAGTGCACTCTCTCCACCGAAATCAATATATGCCTCATCCACAATCACCACTACGTCCCTGTTTGCCTGAATAATCTCCTCCACCACGGAAAGATCCTCCAAAAGACCTGTAGGTGCATTGGGGTTGGGGAAAATTACGCCGCCGTTTGGCTGCTTGTAATCCGCCGGATTGATGTGCCAGTTTTCATCCAGTGCACAGGTCTTGTAAGGGATTCTGTACAAATCTGCCCACACATCATAAAAGGAATATGTAACATCCGGGAACAGGATGGGGTCTTTACTGTTAAAGAATGTCAAAAATGCCATTGCCAGTACATCATCGGAACCCACACCCACAAACACCTGTGAAGGCTTCACATGATAATACTCCGCAAGCGCCTCAACTAATGGTGCCACTTGGGAGTTCGGATACAGACGAAGCTCATCACAATCCATCTTGGAAGCCGCCTCCACCACACCGGGTGCTGGGGGATAAGGGCACTCGTTGGTATTTAACTTAATCATATTCTCTTTGTTCGGCTGTTCGCCGGCCACGTAAGGAACAACCTTACGCACATTATCTTCCCATTTCATACTGTTTCATCCTTTACTATATTATAAAAATGTAAGTATATTCCAAAGTGTTATTGTAGCACGGAAGCGAGGATACGTCTAGGGGGGCTTTTCCCGCAATGCTTAGAAAATACCCATCCGTAACTCTGAATCAAAAAACTTATATCCAGTGCCCACACCCAAATACTACATAAATCTCTCCGCCTGCTCCGGCATGCCCAGCTTCTCGTAGCAGCGCACGAGGCCTTCCTTGGCATCTTTGTCACCGCTTGTAATGCAGAGGATGGGTTGTGTTTCAAAAGCCGCATTGTAATACCAGATAACGGCCTCCTCAAGGTCTCCTAAGTCTTCATAGTAGTGGCCTAATTCCATGCAGATTTCGGAGCACCCGTCGTTGGCAATGACCTTGGAGGTGTATTTGAAGAAGGTGGGGATGTCGCTTACCAGGCGGGCCGTTCTTGCCACCACGCAGCATGCTTCATCCACTTCCTCGGGGGTCCTGTCCGTATCTGCAACAGAGCTCATGAAAAACTCCATGGCATTCTGAAGATCTTCAGGCTGTCCTGCCATCAGAAGTTCCCTCGCGTACATATTATGCAAACGCTTAGAAAGCCTCACACCGTTATGAACCTGTCTGCTGAAATTATCCAAATCTCTCTTGGCATGGCTCTTTTCCGGCATGTGGGTAATCACGATATCACTGTCGTATACCACAGGCTCCAGTCTCACGGTCTCGTGAATCGCTCCCTCCCACACAAAATCACGCTTGCGCTTAAAAAGCTTGGGACGATATTCCTCATCAAAATTGTAGACGGAGTCAAATGCCAATTGATTTCCGTATTTCATCTGAACAAGCTCAATCTCAGAGAGCAGGTTTTCTTTCAGGATGCGGTATTTTTCACGGTTTTCTTCATCCAAAACTTCATCCGCGTCAGCAGAATATATGTATTCCATATTTGCTTTGGAAAAAGCAAAATTCCTGGCCGCACTGAAATCATCTATCCAGGCAAAATCATAGATTTTATCCGTATATCTTGCGGCAATCTCCTTGGTGGCATCCGTGGAACCGGTGTCCACGATAATGATTTCATCCATCAGGTCTGCGACACTGTCAAGACAGCGAGCCAATACTCTCTCTTCATTTTTTACAATCATACAAAGGGAAATTGTAATCATAACTATCCTCCCATTTTATCAAAAGGCACCGGACTGCCGTCTGTGCGATAGCAGCCTTGTGCCTTTCTCTTTTGTCCTATAAAACCTTTGATAAAAACTCCTGTAATCTGGCACTTCGGGGATTGGCAAAAAATTCCTGTGGAGTATTCTCCTCTACAATCACACCACCGTCCATAAACAGCACCTTGGTACCCACTTCCCTCGCAAAACCCATCTCATGTGTTACTACCACCATGGTCATACCGCTGTCAGCCAGCTCCTTCATGACCTCCAAAACCTCTCCGACCATCTCAGGGTCAAGGGCGGAGGTAGGCTCGTCAAACAGCATCACCTTGGGGTTCATGGCAAGGGAGCGCACGATGGCAATTCTCTGCTTCTGACCACCGCTCAAGGAACCTGGATAGGCATCTGCCTTTTCTGCAAGATTTACTCTGTTTAAAAGCTTCAGCGCATTTTCCTTGGCTTCCTCCTCACTCATCAGCTTTAGCTTGATGGGCGCAAGGGTAATATTGTCCATAATCGTCAGATTATTGAATAAATTAAAGTGTTGGAACACCATACCCATATGCTGGCGCACCTTATTGATATCCGTCTTGTAATCAGTAATCTTCTGACCGTCAAACCAGATTTCACCGCTTGTAGGTCTCTCAAGCAGATTCAGGCAACGAAGGAAGGTACTCTTGCCGGAGCCGGAGGGCCCTACCACTACAATCTTCTCACCGGGCTGAATATGGTAATTCACGCCGCGCAGTACGTGGTTATTGCCTTCAAATTCTTTGTGTAAATCCTTAACGATTATCACTCTTACGCAGCCTCCTTTCCAATTTCGCCAATAAAATGGTGAGTATCTTAATAATGATAAAGTAAACAATAGCGGAGCCAATCAATGGGGTAAATGCATCATAAATCTTGGAGGTCATCTGATTTGCCACACGGGTCAAATCGCTAAGACCTACATAACCCACAATTGCAGTCTCCTTAATCAACACGATAAATTCATTGCCCAAGGGCGGCAGTACATTCTTAAATGCCTGGGGTATTACGATGTAACGCATGGTCTGAAACTGGGTAAGCCCCAAAGAGCGTCCTGCTTCCGTCTGTCCCTTGTCAACCGCCAGAATACCGGCACGGACAATTTCTGCCACATAGGCACCGGAATTGATACCGAAGGTCAGACTTGCCACCAGGATACCGTTCTTACAGCTTGCCAGTACCACGAACCACATAATTAACAGCTGCAATACCGAGGGCGTTCCTCTGATGATATCGATATAAATATTGGCAATGTGTGATAACAGGGTGGGCTTTCCGTTCTTTTTGACGGACAGCTTCATAAATGCCACGATGGTACCCAGAATAATACCGATGATACCGGCAAATAATGCCACCTCCATGGTAACACCCACGCCCTTTAAATAGAGCATCCACCTATCCTCTGTGATAAAGGCGGCATCTATTTTTTCCCAGATGGAATTTAACCAATCCATTTTGTATTCCTCAACTTTCTATGTGTACACTTCACTTATGCTCACAGTAACTGCAATTTTACCCATACATCATATCAAAAAGAGGATAATGACACAAGCCATTATCCTCAAAAATACAAAATATTTTAAATATTTATCCTTATTCTGCACCGATGTACTCTGCAACCAAAGCATCAAAGGTACCGTCTGCCTTAAGCTCCTCAAGTGCTTTGTTAATTTCAGCCACGATAGCACTTCCTTTGGGACATGCAATTGCATAATACTCTGTGGGGAACTCAAACTGTGCGCCGGGGATAGCCTTTACATCATCGGGATACTTGCCTACAAATACTTCCGCAGGATTCTTGTCAACGATAACAGCCTCCACTCTGCCGTTCATCAAATCGTTTACTGCATCCACAGCCTTATTGTAAGACTGCACCTTTGCTCCCTTGATTTCCTCTGCGGTATACATACCTGTGGTACCAAGCTGTACGCCGATGCTCTTGCCCTCCAAATCTGCGATGGTAGCAATGGTAGAATCCTTGAGCAGAATCACGTACTGGATTGCCTCGTAATAATTGTCAGAGAAATCAACCTTCTTTGCGCGCTCCTCATCCACGGTCATAGCCGCAATTGCAAGATCAATTTTGGTACCGATAGCTGCAACAAGAGAGTTAAACTCCATGTTTTCCATCTGGATTTCCTTGCCAAGCTTTTCACCGATAGCCTTAATCAAAGCCACGTCAAAGCCATCAGGCTGTCCGTCATCGCCAAGATACTCAAAGGGAGGGAACTCCGCATTGGTACCTACAATCAACACATCCTTATCCGCAACATCACCCTTGCTTCCGCAACCGACAAACATTGTCATACACAATACTGCTGCCAGTATCAAAGCTAACATTTTTTTCATATTCTTTGTCCTCCTTGTTTTCCTCCATAAATAAAAACTGAATGTGTCAAATATAGCATTTATTCCGTGGAAAAGCAACTGTTTCCTTAAATTTTCCAAAGATACAACAAAAAAGCAGATGTAAGATAAGGTATAAAGGCTACCGGCTTTTTTAGATTTCCCTGTCGGTTAATGTTCCTGCGAAATACCTGCACTGCAAGAAGCAGGAGAAAGGCACACAGCATCAGCATCAGATAATCCCATAAGCTGCCGCCCATACAAAACAAGGTTATCGCCCCCACACAAAAGCCGTGACAGTCGGCGCGCCCATACATTTTGCAAAAGAAGAACTGTTGTAGAAGGCAAAAGAGAATAAGTCCCGGCAATCCACCGTAATCTAAGGTGTCTGCTCTGTTTATCCACAACAAAACATCCGCAATCAGTGCAATCCACCAAAACAGGCGGTACACCTGACAAGTACGGTAATCCATAACTGCAGCCGCCAAAAAGCAGAGTACAACTGCACCTAAACTCAAATTTCCAAGCATCCTGTCGCACTCCTATCGAAGTCTGTTTCTGATTTCATCCAATATGGTCTTTCCATCCTCCACCATACTAAGCTCCGGGTAGCTGACCAACACCTTATCGCCCTTGTATGCCCGTACCGTAACCATATACTTGCAATTCGGGGGGGTATAGACCGGTATCATAAACTGTAATTTTTCTTCCCAGGTATAGTACGGCTGCGGAGTGTACACATAGGTCTGATTCATATTGGGATTTAGCGCCAGCATTTCCTGCGGAAATTCTACCTCAACACGCTCAACATATCCCCACATGACAATATGTAAGATTCCACTCTCACCTCCCCGAAACAATGGAGTATGGGGCTCTAATACTCTTGTAATCTGTGTCTCCATTGCCACCGTCAGCATCTCATATTCCTTCTCATACACATTTCCTACGTTGTCCTTGGCATACGCATTCATTACCAGATCACCGGAAAACAATACATCATCCGAATCAAAGTCTATCTTGATTTGCCCTGATGCATTGGGAGTATATTTTTTTAACGCACCGTTGTTTGCGTTTGTCACGGTAATATAAAACTCCTTTACACCGCTCAAGGCATCCGATGCAGTTGCGGTAAGGACTGGGACATCCTCTACCTTATTGATGGTATCCATGCCCTCCAAAACTTCCAGCCCCGTTACTATCGGTGCCGCACCGTCAGCCATCAGGGTAATGGCGTTTTGCTTATCCTTAGTCCAGTCGGAATAGATGACATCCTCCTGCCCCGTTGCTCCCGCTATGGGGGTTACCACAATGGTTTTGCCGCTGTAGGAAGAAGGAATGCTGAAACACTGATAGAAGCTGTTATTCCGGGATTTATTACTTCTGCTTGCCCCGGTGTTTGACGCATCCTTAAGGATGGTGGTACCCATACTCTTTCGCGTAAAGCCAGACACAGGCAGGCTTCCGCTTCCCGTATAGGGCGTGGTATAGGGAAGGGTGGTGATGTACTGCTGGGTTGTTCCCGCACTGTTTAGTGCCACCGCAAAGGTCTGTATATCTATCTGGTAGTTATTTCTTGCGGTTCCGTCCATATAGGAGGAGAAGGATAGCTTAATGGGTGCTTCCCCATCCGCACGCACATAATTTACGCCGTTCTTTACATACAGGGTACCGTAGTCCGTACCGCTGATTTCATCCGTTATCTGCACCGTTCCCGTGGCAACCGGCCATTCCATTACGGCTTTTTCAATCTGAATGTCTATGGTGGGACCTACATTGCCCGCCACGTCCACAGCAGCAAGATGCAGGTACTGTACGTTCTGTGTTAAATTTACATCAACCTTGGTGCCGGTGAGGATGCTTGACTTATTCTGTGCATTGGATGCAGTAACATTTTTATCCGCTGTGGTATCAAGGATATAGTAGTAACCTTTTATCCCTGAGGTCAAAGTATTCTTCACCGTATTGGAACTTAACAACATTTCTCCCGTAGTAGCATAACTGTTTACAAAGTGGTAATAGTCTGTTCCGTTATCCTTGGGCTTTTCAAAGGACACACGGATGGTACTTGAACTTAAAGGGGTTTTTACCACCTTGTTTATATCAATGGCATCCGGCTTTGCCTCATCCGGTGCCTTCACACCGTCCGCCTTCATACTCTCCGTAAAGCCAAGCATTACCCCGTAAAAGCCGGCAGCGCCATCACCCTCACGGTTTCCGGGTATGTGTAACATATTTAGTACCCCACTTCCCACATTGGAGCTTCCGCCGTAGGCAGGGTAAGAGGATTCCACGGTGGTATCACTCTTTCCGCAAAGCCAACCCTCGGCAATGGTACAGGTCTGCAGATAGCCGTTATGCACGGTAGCTGTATGGGACTTCCAGTCATGGAAATATATATTTTCAAAGTGTTCCGGGTGATAGTCCGCACCCCGGATACCGCAGGAGGTACAGATACACTCCATGTTCGTATATTCTATCGCCGCACCGCAGGCACTATGAATCCCCTTCCAGCCCCAGCAGGCAAAGGTGCCGTTTCCGCAGTTATCACAAGTCCAGGATATATTCCAGTTTCCTTTTTCCGTGGTAACGGTACAATAGGTCTGCGTAATGTTTTCCTGGTCAAAGCAGGCTCCGCCGCTTACAGCATCCCCGTTATGGGTATGATACCCGCAGCCGTCACCATGGGTATGGTAAATAACCGCGCCTGCGGTACCGCCAAAGTAGCCTCCTCCGCCGCCTGCCATACCGGAGTCTCCGCTCCAGTTGTTTGACGAAAGGGACGTCTGGTTTCCACCGGCACCGCCGTTACCATTCATGGAAGCTCCACCTCCGCCGCCGGCTACCAGAAGGATATTCGTCCGGTTTACGATAATGGTGGTGGCTCCGCCGCCGTTTCCGTAAGCCGTTCCCGCTCCTCCGCCGTTCCATCCCTTCATACCGCCAACATTAACCGTAAGCACGTCACCCTTCTTAAAATAGAAGTCCCCTTCTATGGTGGCTCCCTTACCGCCCACATAGGAGCCGTAACCGCCGCCCTGTGCGCCGTGCGCCATCAGGTGGTAGATACCGGTATAAGGTACGGTATAGGTGGTCACTCCTCCCTGATAAGGGAAGTGTCCCGTCACACTTGCAGGGTTCACCCCTTCATCCGTGGCAAACAGCTGGGTGAAATTTACACCGTCCTTTGATTGGAACATAGCATAGGTTTTGTTGACGGAATCAGGCTGCGTCCAGGACAGATTTACCGCACCCTTCTTATTATTTGCTGTCATATTGTTTTCTGATTTCAGGGTAAGGGTGGACCATGCCGCATACAGGGTAATATTCTTTTGGGGAACATATTTATCCCCTGCCTGCCCCGCAGGCTTTTTACACGCCGCGTCCTCATACCATCCGCCAAATACATGCCCCGAGCGGGATACCGACGGCAGGGTAATCGGCTGGGCTTCATAGACCGCCGTCAAGGTGTCCGTTTTCCCCATGGGAGCTTCAAACGAATATTTATTGGTACTTTCCGCAAAATATCCGTAGAAAGGACTGCTCTTTTTCCAGCACAGGAAGATGGCGTGGGCTTTTTTTGAGGAGATACTCCCCGCTCCGTTAGTATTAAATGACACCGTGTATCCGTAAGGACCCACCAGCTTCGCAGGATCTGCTACATAGGTAGAACCGTAACCCTTTGTCAGCGTGGTAACAGAACTGCTTCCGTCATAGGTTCCCCCGCCCGGATTTATCATAAGACTGCTCTCCGTCTTTACCCATCTGGCGTACAATGTCACCACACCAAGGGCACCGTCATATTTACCATGCCAGTCATAGGCAGTCAGATTATAAATCTCTGCACCATCGTCATAAGCTTTAGGTCCGTTAGGCGTCAGACTCCAGCCGTCAAAGGTATACCCAATGCGGGTAAATATATTTTTATTTAATCTTGTCATCGGAGTAATCTGCTTTCCCTCATAGACGGTGGCATTGTTGTACATATGAAAGCTGTCCTCCGCCTGTTTCGTTTTCCCCGGTACATTGTAATCATAGTGTACCTTATACTGGTTCCAGGACACTGCCTTGCATTCATGGGGTGTTGCATTCCGGGAATTTTCCAGGTGGGTACAACTGGGGCAGAGGAACGCCCAGTCCACATCCACATCAATATAGTCAAGACTCGCCATAGCATTCCTTGACATGTACATGTACACATTATTTACCGGTTCACCGCAGTCCGCACAGTAGCACATCCATCCGGAAAAGTAGGACTTGTTACAGACAGTGGTTTTTAGGGTAAGACCGCCGTAGGTGGGCACTGCGGAGAGCTTGTGTACACATGCCGCCTCAGAGTATACATTTTTCCAATAGCCAACCGGTATCTGCCCGGTGCGATCATAGACATAATAATGCTGTCCCGTTTTTAATGCAGGCAGCGAGGACAATATACCTGTATTACGGGTTTCATCGAGCGGATACCAATGGTCGGGAACCTTTTGAGCCTTTTTTAGTTCATACCAATTTTTGGCTCCTGTCAGCTTGTCCGTAGTCATCCACGCACTATGGTCCGGCGTCCATACTACATAGGGGCTGTCATAGATGGTAGCTGCCCTTATCAACATGTTTGGTACAAGCCACAGCACGAAAAGCCCCATACAAAACAGAAAAAACCTCCGCAACCGTTTTCGCATCTTCTTCATTTACAGTTCCTCCTAATAAATCTCCATAAGAAGCATGAAAAAAGGAAGCTCCTTTCCTTATTTTCTATTTATTACTCCGGCTTCAACGCTCCGCAGTAGCTGCACGCTGTTTCCGTAATTGTCACCCATTCATGCTTTTCCATGTCATAATCCTCATAAGTTCCTTCCGCATATGTGTGGACACCTAAATTATTCCAGTCATCTTCCCATTCAACATCACCACACACACTACAGGTCTTCTTTATTTCAGCAGGGCTCTTACAATCTCTGTCAGGATTGATGATTTCCGAATTAAAGGTATGTCCCAAAGGCTCTCCCCGAGGAGTGTACAGCCACTCATTACATACCGTACAGAACACGGAACCCATGCCGGAGCCCTCACAGCTTGGGGGAATAATCCACTGAGGCTCTCCTTCTACATGTCCTTGCGCCACACCGGCTTCTCTCTCATTGGTGGTTGCTCCGCAACTACACACATCATGCAGTACCTTTGCAGTGGTACAGGTGCCCTCTGCCTTGGTCTGCGTGGTATAACTGTGAGTATGTGTCTCGGCTACCGGCGCAGGCGCTACTGTCGGCGCCGGCGTAGGTGCTACCGTCGGTACCGGTGTGGGTTCAGGGGTAGGTGCAAAAGTGGGAGCAACCGTAGATACCAGGGCAGGTTCAGGGGTAGGTGCATCAATAGGCGCCACCGTAGGCACGGGGGCAGAATCCGGAGTTGGAGCCTGCGTGGGTTCGGGTGCTTTTGTTGCCTCGGGCGTAGGCGCAGGAGTTGCACTTACCTCGGGAGCAGGCTCCGCAGTAGACTCCGCGGTACTTTCCGCCTTGGACATCACACCTTCAGTCACGCTTCCGATATCCGTTAGTACTTTTCCTTCCTTGCCGCATCCGGTAATCATCCATGCTCCCAACAAAACAGCTATCATTAATTTCTTCACATCTCTCACCTCACTTATAATTTACCGCAGAACCTTTACCGCCCGCAGGCTTCCGGTTGCCAGTTGCGCATAAAACTCTTCCATGGAATCTTTATCCATGTAAACATTTATCCTTTGAGCTGCGGAAGCCCTATCGTCACCGGATATAGCAAGCCCGGAATGGTCAAACACCTGCTGCACAAACACGTTTTCCCAACCAATCATGACTTCCCCCAAATCGCTTACCCTATATATGTGGATTCTGTCACCCGGGCGCAATATCCCCCCCGCCAGATGGCATAGGTCATCTGCCTTGATACTCGCAATAACAGGCTCCTTCATCTCTGAAAGTACCTCTTGCAGGGGTTCAAACATTCCCTTTGTCAATAACGTACCTTCCTCAATATCATATAGCGCAGACATCGTACACACATCCGCAATTTCACAAATGGAGGCCGATGCTATACAGGATTTATCTACCTCCTTTACGCATATGTATGTTTTCCAATTTTCTTCATTTATCACCTGCCCGCGCGGTATCTCACAGACTGCTGCTAATACATTCGCTTTCTCAAACCGTGATAACATATTTTTCTCTATTTGCAACATAACCATAAAAACGGCAACCGCACAAAGCAACGCGGCAACAATACTGCCCATCCAGAGTTTTCCGGATGAAATTCTCACTTTTTCCTTTTTCATATTTCATTTCCTTCCGCTACTATGTCAATCAATTTGCCTTTCTCAGCCTTCACCTCTGTATTCCACATACCTTTTACGGTACATGATATCTCACTGTACACAGCAGTGTGCTCAATCAAAATACCGTTGGGCGCCCTGACTGTCCCTACACTTCCGGTACTCTCATAAACTCTTCCACCCTCCTTTATCTCCGAAATATATACTGCTTCCTCCGACACATTGTAGACTATGTATCTGACTACCAAAACCGGGCTTGCAATGAGTTCTCCGTTCCTGCATTGCCAGGTTTCATCGAGATTTAAATTTCCCCGTAATGCCTGACAATACCTGCCATAAGCAAGCACAGGGTCTGCTATCCGTAACACATGGGACCTTCCGTATTCTTCTAAATCAATCACAGCAGAAGCCAAATTCGATGCCGCAAGGGCATCCTCCATATAGCCACTCGTCACCTCGTATTGCTTTATATGCAGCCCGGTAGCAACAAGTAAAATCAGAAGTAATACAAAATACATTCCTAAAAACCAATGCACCTGTCCCGCTTGTGCACAGAGCTTTCCGTCAGTTTTTTGCCGTAGAAACCTTCCTCTCCTCAAAGGCGAAGCCTCCTTTCAATGTGCCACGTATAAATAGTGTGATTGGCTCACCATACCCTACAGGGTTTACGGTTGTAGCGCCAAAGCTGATATTTTCTATCCCGATATCAGTAAGCTCCCTATCCAGTTTCACTTTATCCGCGGGTGTCAGACATCCTATCGTCTCCATCTGCAAAATATACTTTCTTGCCAATTGGCTAACCTCCTGCTTCTGCTGAATCATGCCATAAAAATGTAAATAGAACATGAGCAACGCACTCATCGCCAATATGCAAATGCAGGTTGAAAGGATGTCTGTTACATTCCCTCTTTGTTTTTTTAATATCATGTTTGCATCCTCTTATCAGTTCGCTACTCCTGTCAGAATTTTGTTGGCTTCCCGCGTCAATGCCTCCATGATATTTTCAATAAACTTTTGCAGACTGTCCTTCATCACCACACAAAGCAATAATGCGATAATACAAAGCCCTACCGTCACCAAAATTCCATCAATTCCTTCATCCTTTGCCAACAGTCTCCCTGCAAAGCTTCTCATTCTGTTTTTCATGATACAAATCATATTTCTCATCTTTTATCTCCTTTTGTTTAATCTTGTTTTAATTTTACAATTTAATTGCTGTTTGAAACATCTGCGTCACACAGGCATACAATACAACGCCCAGCACCGCTGCCAATATTCCCAATTGATAAAATGTAATACTTCTGTCCAAAGCTGCTTTTTTGCGGTTTAACACGGTAAGCTCCATATCTTTAATCTGCTCTGCCAAATCAGAGAGAAGCTCCACCGCCTGACCGGATTCCAGTGCCTGCAATATGGTAATGCAGAGTGCGTCGATATGACGATTGTCAAACTTTCCCTGAAATTCTTCCAGGCTTGTATAGATATCTGCCTTCATTACAATATCCCCCGCCATGTCCAAAAGCGCTTGCTTTAAGCGTCTTTCCCGGACACAGCCATAGCACTCTGCCAGTGCATCCGTCACATAAACTCCCGCACGGATTTGTATTTCCAACCCGTGATAGACCAGCCTTAGCTGTGGCAACATTTTTTCATTATCTTTTTTGTTAAGATATGAAATGAGCCAGCCGGGAAGCAAAAAGAGTAACAATGCCATAACGCATCCCAGGCCTGCCGAAAATGCATTTCCGATTACCAGTCCCGCACCTCCTGCCAGCAGCCGGATGCTTAAATACCAAACAGGTGTTATCCAATTCCCCAAGTGATAAGAGGCACCGTTTCTCACCAACCATCGCTCTGTCCGTTGATACCATGTGAGCTCCTTGGCCTTTGTTTTTATCAGACCGGAAAATTCTTCATAGCTTTTCAAAATCAGCTTCTGCACATGCTCTCCCTTTACAAGAAGCAGCATTAGCACAAACAGCAGTATTGCTGTAATAAACGGCAATATTGTAAGCCACCGTACAATTTGTTCTTCCTTCACACATATCCTCCTAACCCACTGATTTTCCGATTTGTCTGCCGAACAATAACAAAATACAACCGATTGACAGCATTGCTACCTTTCCCGGCAGACTGTGAAATAAAAGCTCTACTGCCGACACGCCCAATAGGCCCTGTACCGCTATCAAAATAACCACTGCCATCAAAAGCAGCAGTACCATATTAATGACCGCTTCCCTTATCATCCCCTTCCGTTCTTCTCCCATGCGCAAATGTTCTCTGACAGACCTGCGGCTTGCAGTCACCAAAGCCTTAAAATCAGAGCAATATCTGGCACTGATCTCAATATTTTGTATCAGCTCTTTGAATTTTGGATGCTCTATCTTTTCCGCCATGGTCAGAAGTGCCAGTCCCACATCTCCGGTTGTACGCGCCTCAAGATAACACTCGTCCAAAACACTTCTTAGAGGTTCCTCCATGTAACGGCTGATTTGATTGAACACCCCTGTCACCTCTCCTGCTGTAACACTGTAATTCCCAAGGAAATCTAAAAATTTTAACAGATTTCTATCTACGGCACGCAGCATCGTTACCTTGCCCAAATACAGTACCAGCCACTCTGCAACAAAAAGAATTGTGCATACCCACAGTGCAACCCCAAACTCGAACACTATTGCCGCCACACAAAATACCAGTGAAAAAAATAACAGGTTACAAACCAGCCATTTTTCCACAGTAAACCCGGGAATGTGCCTCAACATACCACTGTAGTGCAGCTCTCTCTCCAGCCTAAACCAAATGGAATGCTCCGTTTTCAACTTTTGCAAATTCATTCTGTTTGCCAGAAGCCGCTGTCTTTCAGCCGCCTCCATACTCTGCTTTGTCTGTTTAAACAGTAATTCCGGAATTTTCAGCGCAGAGATTCTGTAAAACAATAAAACAAGACCTGCAAACAGAAACAGAAAAACGCATACTCTCATTACCGTCCCTCCTTCATTTGTTAAATCAGCCTTTCATAAATCAGGCTTCTTTTGGATTCGTCCCACCCGTTACAGGCAAACACTTCTTTAACCTGATAATGCTCCATAAATATCATTGTCTGAAAGCAATCCATCATTTTCATCAATTCATCTCTGGAATATCTGCTTTCGTACATTGCGTAATCTACCAGCTTCTCCGGAGCCCTATCCGCAGACGGTGCATGAATGGTAGCAGCACAGATTTGTCCGGTATATGCAGCATTGAGCAGATATAGCGCCTCTGCCCCCTTCACCTCACCCACAATAAAGAAATCAACGTCCATGGTAAGTCCGGCAATACTAATATCCTTCAAGTCATAGCTTACCTGCCCTTCTGAAGAGCCGGGTAACGAGTGCAGGAACATCATGTCCGGATGAAATTTCGTGGTCAGTTCATCCGCCTGCTGGGTCACCAGAATTGCCACATCATCCGGCAGGGTTTCTTTCAAAGCGTTTAAAAGAGTTGTTTTTCCGGAAGAATTTCCTCCGCATATCAGTGTAGAGCCTTGACGAAAACGCCTGATTAAAAGCTCTGCAGTCTCATTATCCAACATGTTTTTGGATATTAATTCTTTCATTTGAGGGAAATTTTTGGGAACCTTGCGAATGCAAAGATAGGGTTCATGATAGGTATTGACAAGCGGCATAGACAGCGTAAAGCGCAGAATAAAATCCTCATGGCTTTCTACATCCGTAAATCGCTGTATTGCATTCAGATTTGAAACATTAATCTGATTTTTCGTGGCTACATATTCCACAAACTGTCGGTACTCTTTTTCCGAAGAAAAAGAAATGCCCGCATCCATTCTCTTACCGTTTCGCTTCACCCTGATATTATCAAAACCAACGACTCGGATATCAGAAATTTCCCGGTCATCAATTAAGGGCGAGAGCTTTGAATAGCCAAAAATATATTGTTCAAACTCCTTTGACAGTTGCCGTTCCTCTCCCGGTGACAGAGAATAGAAATTCTTTATATGAGCCCGCACCTGAGAAAGAAACTCCTCCTTTCCCAAAAGCCCCTTTTTCAACTGCAAAAGCTCGGTCTGCTTCTGGGTAATGTAGTCATTTACAAGCTCTTGTAAATGATTCATATTCTTTTCATTTTCGATATAAGTCATCCTCCTTTGCACACTTTGCATACAAAAGGCGCGCGCGAACCCATGCACACAATTAAATTTAGTTTTACCATTTGGGTGATTTCGGCCGAAACAGCCTGAATAGAAATATCAGAAACTGATATTGAGTGATTGTACTTTACAACGGTTTTAAGAAACTGTCAAGGGCAAAAATAAAAAAAGTAAAAACTTATGATTTTCGATTGCACTGTCCATACTAATTGATGTATAATGTAAGCAGTCTAAATAAAGGAGCTGTAATTATGTTTATTGTTTTGGCAGGCGGATTTTTAGTAATTTTATTTGCAGTGATTGTCTCTGTGATATCCTCAGTGGTTTCCGCTGTGGCTGCAGATCAGGACATAGAAGACTAGGGAGAAATGGTTACTCAACCATCTCTCCCTTTTCTATTCTAGCTGCCAAATCTTCCAGATACATCCAGCGATCCATCTTTTCTTCCAGTTCTTTTTCCAAGGCTTCCTTCTTTGCCGCAATTTCATTCAGACGCACAAAATTACTTCCGCAGGATACATATTCCTTTTCCAGCCTATCCAAGTTTTCCTCAATTGCCGCAATTTCTCCTTCGATACTCTCGTAGTCCTTTTGCTCCTGATAGGAGAATTTCAGTTTTTTCTTCTGCCCGGCTTTCCAGTTCTTTGATGATGAAGCCTCAATAGATTCCTGTGCTTTGGTTGCTGCGTTTTGAGTAACACCTGTTATTTCTTGTTCCTTCCATTGCTTTTTCTGTTCATAATCCGTATAGCCGCCCTCATACTGCGTCACCACACCATCACCCTCGAAGGCAAAAATGCGCCTTACCGTTCTGTCCAGGAAATAGCGGTCATGGGACACAATCATCACAATCCCTGCAAAGCTGTCCAGATAATCTTCAAGTATTTGCAAAGTTGCAATATCCAAATCATTGGTGGGCTCGTCCAGAATCAGTACATTAGGCGCTCCCATCAGCACCTTACACAGATACAATCTTCTGCGCTCTCCGCCGGAAAGCTTGGAGAGAAGCCCGTACTGGTCCTCCCCTGCAAACAAAAACTGCTCCAAAAGTCTGGCTGCACTGATTTTGCCCTCCGGTGTCTCCACATATTCCGCCACATCCTTGATATAGTCAATCACACGCTGATTCGGCTTCATCAGGGTATCATCTATCTCCTGGGCATAATAACCGATTTTTACCGTCTGACCGATTTCAATTCTGCCACTGTCAGGAGCAATCTCGCCCATAATCATCTTCATCAGTGTGGATTTACCGCAACCGTTCTTTCCCACAAAGCCGATACGGTCATCCTTCAAAAACATATAAGTAAAATCTAGAATTAACTTTTTATCATCAAAACTCTTGCTGATTTCATGCAGTTCCACCGTGGTTTTGCCAAGTCTGGAACTCATGGAGGAAAGCTGTACCCGACCGTCCTCAACCGGTGCCTGGGTGTTCTTTAACTCTTCATAGCGCTCCAATCTTGCCTTCTGCTTGGTAGAGCGGGCCCGCGCTCCGCGTTGCACCCATGCAAGCTCATTCCGAAGGATACTCACCCGCTTTCTCTCGCTTGCAAGCGTCATCTCCTCGCGCTGCATTTTAAGTTCCAGATATCCCGAATAATTGGCATCATAGGAATACAATGTCCCCTTATCCAGCTCCACGATACGATTTGATACACTGTCTAAGAAATAACGGTCATGAGTAACCATCACCACCGCACCGCGTCTCTTTTTCAGAGCTTCCTCCAACCAGGTTGACATCTCGTTATCCAAGTGGTTGGTAGGCTCGTCAAGCACCAGAATCTCAGCCTTTGACAAAAGCACCGCCACCAATGCCAGACGCTTCTTCTGCCCTCCGGAAAGCTGCCCGCAGGGCTTGGAAAACTCCGTAACTCCCAGTCTGGTCAACATATCCTTCGCTGCCACCTCTCCATCAGAAACCATGCTCTGACGGATTACTGCTTCCAACACTGTTTCCTCCGGAAAAAACTCCGGGTTCTGGGGCAGAAAGTTTACAATATATCCATTGGCACGAGTCACCTTCCCGGCATCCGGCTGCTCCAAACCTGCAATGATTTTAAGCAGTGTAGATTTCCCGGTACCGTTAATGCCAAGGATTCCTACCTTCTCGCCCTCTGCCAGATAAAAGCTCGCCTCATCAAGCAGTTTTCTCTCACCATATGCTTTCGTAATACTGTCAAGTGTCAATATATTCATCGTTTAGGCACCTTTCGTTCATTCACATTCTCTGCATTTCATGACATCCCGCCCTCAAGTAGTCTAACACATTTCCCCTGCACGGGCAACGAAAAAGCTGACAAAACGCACATAAAAATGATAGGTAATTTCTTTCGGATTATAGTATGATAGATGCAGGAGGTGACCTATGACAACCAAAAGCATAAATCCCCCAAGCCTATCCATTATACAAGACATCATAAATCATATAGAAGACAACCTGCTCAGCAAAATAACACCCGTTACTATTGCAAAACAGTTGCTTCTAAGTGAGTCAACTCTGTCGGTACTCTTCAAAGCAGTCTGCGGCATCACCGTTACGGAATACATTCGCTATCGCAGACTTACCCTTGCCGCCACAGAGCTCGCCTCATCAAACCTTCCTATTCTTGATTTGGCTTACAAATACGGCTATGACACACCGGAAGCGTTTACCAAGGCTTTTTCACGGTTTCACGGCTTCCCGCCAAGTTTGGTAAGACGAGGGTTTCCTGTCACAAATCGGTTTGAAGCGCTTGAGATTACCATAAACATGTGCGGCGGTTGGCAATCTGAGGTATCGCAGATAACGCCCCTTGCACCGGAACGACTATATAACATCCCCCGCTTCCCACACATAATCGATACAAGCCGTATGCAGTATACAAAAGAATGGAGGCTTCTCTATCATATAGCAAAACAGCTCTTCAAAAATCAAATCCTGTTTAAACTTGACGGAAAGACTATGATTTTCGCCCATGGTTTGGAATTTCCTTTGGATAAAATCTGCCTCACCTTTAAATGGAAGGATGAGCCAATTGTCAAAAACTTCTTTGCGTTGAGCACTGCTACCAGGTGCACAAAGGATGGTTTCAAATATTTTGATGTCCTGTATGAGGGGATGAAAATCAGATGTATGTTTTACGGAGACTGCCCGGGTGATGATACCGATGACTTCTTATATCGCAACACAAATCTGGTACAGATAGATGACCTGCTTGTCCCGGTACAGACCTTGGAATTCTACTATGGAAATGCTTCAAAAGACACATCCCATTATCAAATTGTGGAGGAATGGTTAAAAGAACATGAGAGATTATAGTAAACAAAATAAAAAAGCATGGGAATATTCCGCCTATGAATTCTGGCTTCAAAACGCCGGACTTCCTACAGAGAGAGCAAAGCTCACCCTGCAAAGTCCTATTAAACACCTGAAATGGCATGCGCAATATTTTGACAGTTTCGAAAGCATCTGCATTGCCAATATCTGCGGCTCCTGCGGCAAAAAAGCTGTTCCTCTGGCACTTCTTGGCGCCGATGTCACCGTCTTTGATATCTCTGAGGATAACAGGCGCTACGCACTGGAATTTGCCGAAGCCGCCGGCACCACCATCGGATACGAGGTATGCGACATTCTGGATATCGATATGACAAAGCATAGCGGTTCCTTTGACGTTGTGTTCATGGAGGGTGGAATCTTACACTACTTCCATGACTTAAACGAATTCATGCAAATCATGCGCACTCTTCTAAAGCCTGGCGGGAAAATGATTTGCAGCGATTTCCACCCTTTCAACAAAATCACCGACACCTTGGGAATGGAATGGCCTACCATGAATTATTTTTCAACTGACATATTCGAAGGCGAAATGGCACATGCCAGGTTCTATGACAAAGAAAAACGCGCCCGGATGCCCAAGTGCTTCTACCGCAAATACACCGTCAGCGAAATTATCAACGCTGTCATCGCAAGCGGCTTCACCCTGCAAAAATTTGACGAGCATCCCAGCTGGAGTAATCCAAATTTGCCGGGAGAGTTTACGATTGTAGCAGTCCTTCCACAATCCCCTTAATCCGGCACCAGTCCTCTATTTCTGCCTGCAGGGTCTTCTGACCCTGCTCGGTCAGCTTGTAATACTTGCGCATGGGACCTCCGGACTCGCTTCCCAGATATACGGTGGTATTCCCCTCCTTGTGCAGCCTGCGCAGAATGGCGTAAAAGGTACTGTCATTCACCTCCGGATACAGCACCTTCATCTCCTTCATCAGGGTATACCCGTAATAATCCTGCTTGGAAAGCTTATACAGCAGACACATTTCCAAAATTCCCTTTTTTATCTGTGCATCCATGACAGGCTCCCTTCTTTCCTAAAAAACAGCACCCAAAAGCAAAGGAGAACCACCGCCGTCACGATACAGGGCGTACACACAAAAGCCATCGTTGAAATGTCCTCCATTCTCTTTAAATGCTTTAGATACAAAATTGCGCTGCATATCATGGAAATCAGCTCCATCACTGTAAAATACAGATATGTCCTTCCCCTAAACAACTTCCACGCACAGGGAATCAGCAAAACCGTACATATCGCAATCACTGTATTTATGCCAAAACTCAAATAGTTACCTACCCCCTTCGGTTCAACTGCTTTTTCACACAAATCGGGTACCACCCACCATGTGCCCATCTGTAATAAAATCGCAACACTCCAAAATCCAATCTGCGAAATAAGAAAGGCACTTTTTCTACCGGATACCTCTTTAGACCTTCCAAGATAATAATTACACCCTGACAGACTCCAGATTAACATAGCTAAAAGCACTATACCTATCCCTACCATAACTTCCGCACCCATGCAAAAATAAGAAATAAGCATAAGTACTACAGCGCATATGATCCCCAAAAGCTTTCCTAAAAGGTTTTTTGACTGCTCCTTAGCCGGAATTGCCTGCGCCTCCATCATTTCCCGCACCAGCTCACGGGGCGCACCATACCTGTCAACAAACTGCTCCTGCGTAAGCCCATCCTCTTCAGCCGTCTCAAAGTACATGTCAAGCTCCTCTAAAACCTCTCTGATATCGCTCCCCTTAAATCTCCAAAACATCCTTTTTCGTATCTCTTGTAAGTATTTTTGCTTCATAAGCCCCCTCCTTCCTTGTAACTTCATTATAATCAACTATTGTTCAATAGTCAATAGTATTGTGCATTAGTTTTTTTCTCACCCTTCACCTTCTTCATTTTTATCGGATATCCGCTCCCTTGAAGAACAAGCGGTGAAAGGAAACTCTTTTTATATATAGTAAACCCATTTTTTTCGTAAAGCCTTCTCGCCACATGGTTTTTCGAGAAA
This sequence comes from Lachnospiraceae bacterium, assembly GCA_015056975.1. Taxonomy (GTDB): domain Bacteria; phylum Bacillota; class Clostridia; order Lachnospirales; family Lachnospiraceae; genus Acetatifactor. Next base: position 27,514 of record SVFG01000007.1, read on the forward strand.
ACTTCTATGTAATACGTTTGATACCCGGACAGCGCAATGCAATATTCCAATAGCTTCGTCGCAATCCCCTTATTTCTCGCCGCTTTTGATGTGGCAAGAACGTCAATATAAAGATCCGTGTCCTCTTTTACAACCCGGCTTTGAAAAATTGCATTCATCTGTGCAGACACCATTTTACCTTTACCCTTTCCAAACAGCTCTATACATACTTCTAAAGGAAAGCGTACCGGGCGAACACGGTTCGTTGCTATTCCCACAAGCCCCAACACCTTATTCTCTTCCACATATGCCAACGTATAATCCGGATGTAACCCATCAAGGAAGATACGTTCCAATTCTTCCTCTTTCTTGGAAAAGGTCATCAGATGTCCAAAGCCTTCTATCAAAATCCAAACAAGCTCCTGCTTCTGCACATCTGTCAGGTTGCCATACGATATTATTTCATATTGCTTCATCTACATATCATTCCTTTCACTTCATTCTTCTGTTATTCGCGGAATCAATGAGCCAACTCGCGTTCCAGAATTGTTTCATAAAATGCAATATCTTCACTTGCTCTCCCAAGTCCATACTCCAACATATATATTTGATAATCATATATATTCCGGATAACAGCCTCTAACATTGTTTCTTCCGAAACCTCTAACAGATGTTGTGCCAATACGGAGTCTTTGCTAATCTGTGCCACATTGCTTTCTATTACAGTATTTTTCGTATTTTCTACAAACTGATGAATCTGACAAAGCTTATCATACTCTATTCGCAAGTCATCTATATAGCTCTGTATAAATGCTATACGCTTTTCCTTTGATGCCATTCCAAGAAAAAAGAATTTACCCGCTTCCATGTTTTTCATTTTTTGAATATTCATAGGTGTTCCTATCCGCTCTTTGAAATAGACAACCCCTTTTACGGTAATACTATATTGTCTTTTCAGCGTATTATTCTCTACACTTTCACTGACATCAATATATCCTCTATCCAGCAGTTTCTTAATCGTCGTTTGCATACTACCCAAGCTGTCACTGCAAACCGTCGAGAGATTCCTTTGTATATATGTTCGCATCTCATATATTGTCATCTTCTTTAGCAAAAGCATACACAAAATAATATATTCCATCTTTCCTTCTCCTTTGCATTCCTATTAGATATATTACTATTAGTAATATATCTTGTCAACAATAGCATGAACATAAAAAAGACCTGTAGATAGTTTTAGCTTTTTGTAAGATAGTGAGCCCTTTATTAATCCATAATTTCACCCAGAATAGGACCTATACAGAAAAAACAGTTGCAGAGAAACCCAAACACTTCCTTTTTGCATCAAAATAATCCTAATTTAAACATATTTGGACCTATACGCAAAAATATATCTCTGAGAAACCACTTTTTTCACAAATTGGGTTTCTCAGAGATATATTTTTCTGTATAGGTCCAATCGCTGGTATTATCGTATGGATTTTGAGTGATTTTAGACAAATTTTGTTTCTCACAACACACTTTTTCTGCATAGGTCCAAAATACGCTTGCGAAACCATATTCCCAGCGGATATGCTTCTCCAATTACCAGCAAAACCGGCGGGACTCACTCATCCCGCCGGCACTCATTTCATATTTTACATTCTATGCACTTATCTTACACCGTAACCTCTAAATAAACTACGCTACAAGCAGGTACAGTAAAGTTCAACTTGTCGCCGTTTGCAACAGCACCGTCAAATGCGCCTGTCACAACGTTCTCGGGAGCATCAAAGGTATTGTGTGCATTCATTGCACCTGTAAGGATGGTTCCCTTAACAGACTTAATCTCAGTCTCAGCGAATACACCTTCAATGTCAGCTGCCTCATCTAAGGAGAGGTTGGTAATGGTGATATGTAACTTACCGTCAGCACCCATGGATACGGACTCTGTCAGATTAGGCACCTTAGACTTCTCAGTACCGATTTCCTTGGTCTCGATATAGGATTCAACCAGCTCATTGTCCTGATGATACTTGTACATATTAAATACGTGGTAAGTAGGTGTCTTAACCATCTTCTCACCCTCAGTCAGAATAACGGACTGAAGTACGTTCACCATCTGAGCGATATTAGCCATCTTTACACGATCACAGTTCTTGTTGAAGAGGTTCAAATTGATACCTGCTACCAAAGCATCTCTCATGGTATTCTGCTGATACAGGAAGCCGGGGTTGGTGCCGGGCTCAACGTCAGTCCAGATACCCCACTCGTCGATAATCATGCCAATCTTCTTATCGGGATCATACTTGTCCATGATAGCACCATGACGCTCAATCAGAGTCTTCATATACAATGTGCCCTTAAGGGTTGCATACCAGCCTTCCTCATCGAAATCAGTAGCAGAACCCTTCTTGCTCCATACACCGGTAGGAACAGTATAGTAATGTAAGGACAAACCATTCATAAAGCCAAAGCCATGATCGAAGCAGGTCTCAAGTACCTTCTCTGTCCAATGATAATCATCCACATTGGCACCGCAGGCAATTTTATAAATAGGATGCTCATTGTCATAGTTACGCACATAGGTCTGATATCTGCGGTACAAATCACCATAATACTCGGGTCTCATGTTACCGCCACAGCCCCAGTTCTCATTACCTACGCCGAAGTAATCAACGGTCCAAGGCTCTTCATGTCCGTTCTCCTTACGCATATCTGCCATGGGAGAAACGCCGTTAAAGGTCAGATACTCAACCCACTCGCTCATCTCCTGAACAGTACCGCTACCAACGTTACCGTTGATATAGCTCTTACAGCCCAACTGACGGCACAGTTCCATAAACTCATGAGTACCAAAGCTGTTATCTTCTACCACACCGCCCCAATGGGTGTTAATCATTTTCTTACGTGTCTCCTTGGGACCGATACCATCCTTCCAGTGATATTCATCAGCAAAGCAACCGCCGGGCCAACGAAGCACGGGAATCTTAAGCTCCTTAAGAGCCTCTACAACATCAGTACGCATACCGTTTACATTAGGGATGTCAGAATTCTCTCCTACATAAAGGCCTTCATAAATACAACGTCCCAAATGCTCGGAAAAATGTCCCTGCAATTCAGGATTGATATGTCCCTTCTTAATCTTAGAATTTACATACAGTTTTGCCATAAAAAATCGTTCTCCTTTAGTTAACTTTTGAGTGAAATAAAAAAACTCATAATTACATAATATTAGTCTATTCCATATATTAGTAAATGTCAATAGATTTTAAAATTCTTTTATTTCATTATTTACTTTAATAAATAGATGTGATATGGTAAATAAAAACACATTGCACAAGGAGCAACGCTTATGCTGTATTTGTCCTCATTAGATGAAGCGGAAAAGGTAATAAAGGCACTCAGCGCCAACATGCGCATGGAGATTATGAAAATGATTTACGAGACTCCCAACCTAAGCATGAATGACCTGGCGCAGGCACTGAATCTCACAAACAGCGCTATCTCCATGCATGTAGGGAAGCTTGTGGAAGCCGGACTTGTACAGATTCAGACCACCTCCGGAAAGCGTGGCACCATGAAGCTTGTAAGTCCCTGCCATGACCGCCTCGTTATCGACATGGCAACCAAAAAGGAATCCGAGCAATATTATCAGGACGATATCAAAATCGGTTATTTCACTGCCTGCAGTATTACTCCCACCTGCGGTCTTGCCACTCCCACCAAATTTGTGGGCTCCGTGGATGACATTAAAGCATTCACCTTCCCCGAGCACTTCGATGCCAGCATTTTGTGGTTTACCAGCGGCTATGTGGAGTACGGTCTGCCCAATCATTTGCAGCCGGGGCAATCCTTGCAGAAGCTGCAGATTTCCTTTGAAATTTCCTCGGAGTATCCGGGCTTTAATGACGACTTTCCCTCCGACATCCACTTTTCCATCAATGGTCAGCCCTTGGGCGTCTGGATAAGCCCCGGGGACTACGGAAGCCGGAGCGGCTACATTTCCCCCGCCTGGTGGCCCAAAACCTGCAACCAGTACGGCTTATTAAAAACCCTTATTATCAATAAAGAAGGCACCTTTATGGACGGAGGCCAAAAGTTATCCGACGTAACCATTGACGATTTACAAATCAGCTACAACAGCCTGATTTCCTTTCGCATTGAAGTTCCCAAAGATACCCGAAACTGTGGCGGATGTACTTTGTTTGGCGAGGAATTCGGCGACTACAATCAGGCAATCCGTGTACAGGCATTTTATAAATAAGACAGAGGAATACACACATGAACAACCAGACTACCAATAAAGAAACCTTTCGGGTTCCCTGCATTTATCCGAAGCTTCGGACTGCACAATGCACTGCATCCGACTCCATTACCGTAACTGTTCCCGGCTCCAAGAGCATTACCAACAGAGCTCTTCTGCTGGCCACCTTAGCAGACGGTCCAAGCACCTTAAACGGAGTGCTTTTCAGCGATGATTCCAGACATTTTTTAAAGTGTATACAGGATTTGGGAATCGCCACTATTGTCGATGAAACACAAAAGACCGTTTCGATTAGCGGCTGCGGCGGTAACATCCCGGTACCCGAATCCTCCCTCTATGTAGGCAGCGCCGGCACTGCAGCACGTTTTCTCACTGCCTTCCTTGGAATCTCCGATGGTACATGGCATATGGACGCCTCCGATCAGATGCGCAGACGTCCCATGGCTCCCCTTTTAAGCTCTCTTGCAGAGCTTGGCTGTGAAATAGAATACCCGGAAGGAAAGGAAGGCTTCTTCCCCTTCACCCTGAAAGGACATGGATTTACCAAGAACGAAATTACCATTAATATAGACCACAGCAGCCAGTTTTTGAGTGCGCTGCTGATTGCTGCCTTCCTTTGCACAGAGGACTTCACCATACACGTGGAGGGCTCTCACGGCATGGCATATATTGACATGACCTGTAAGATGATGGAGCAGTTTGGCATCAACGTAGAAAGACCTGCATCCGACTGTTTTGTGATTAAAGCCGGCCAGCACTACAACGAACTTACTTATCAGGTTGAACCCGATGTATCCGCAGCCTGCTATTTCTACGCCATGGTTCCACTTCTTGGCATACCTGCCTGTGTGAATCATGTACATTTTGATTCCCTTCAGGGAGATGTGGCATTTATCCGTATTCTGGAGAAAATGGGATGTACCGCAAAGGATACAGAGGATGGTATCCTGCTGTTACCGCCCGCAACCGGACAGTATTCGGGGATTACCGTAGATATGTCTGCCTGCTCCGATCAGGCAATTACACTGGCAGCCATTGCCCCCTTTGCACAGACGCCCACTACCATTACCGGTATCGGGCATATCCGCTTTCAGGAGAGTGACCGCCTAAAGGCCATTATCACGGAGCTTGGCAAAATGAATATCAAATGTGAAGCGACGGAAGATTCCGTCACCATATATCCGGGTTCGCCCACACCGTCCTTAGTAGAAACCTATGATGATCATCGTATGGCTATGGGCTTTTCCCTGATTGGTCTTCGCAGTGAGGGCATTGTCATTAACGACCCTGCCTGCTGCCGCAAGACCTTTGAAAACTATTTTGAAGTATTAACGGAGGTCATCCGTACGATAACCTCCGCCCCCAATTAATTATTTTCCGCATATAGCTCTATCAGCTTTCTGGACGCCTCAAAGCATTTTAGAATATCCGGTGCAAACACTCCGCATTCGCCTTTCATTATCATATGGAAGGCGGTGTCTGCATCATATGCCTTTTTATATATCCGTTCACTCACCAGCGCATCATACACATCCACCAGTGATACAATCTTTGCAGACAAAGGTATCTCATCTTCTTTCAACCCATCCGGATAGCCCTTGCCGTCATGACGCTCGTGATGCCATCTGCACACCTCATAGGAAGTCTTAAACTGCTCCTCATCCTGCACATCCCTAAGAAGCTCAAGCACCTCCGCTCCCTTTGTCGTATGACTCATCATAACCTGTCTCTCATCATCCGTCAGTCTCGCAGGCTTCAATAAAATACTGTCCGGCACCGCAATTTTTCCGATATCATGAATGGCAGAAGCACGTACCATCCTATTTATCTGCTCATCCGTAAGATTTGCCTTTGGATACAGATTTTTGTAGGATGCTGCCATGATTCTGGTAAAATTCTTAATCCTTAGGATATGACGCTCAAATTCCGGACTCCGATATTCCACAATGGTACTGATGGAATCCAAAAGTTTCTCATAAAAATCATCCAGCTTCTCTTGCTGCTGTCTTACTTTCTTTTCCTTTTCTTCTGCAGCCGCTTCCAGTGCCGTCACCTTATCAAACAACTCCATCAGTCTGATAACCTGCCTGCGCAGAGTGATTGCTGTATATGGTTTATGTATGACAGCTGCTGCATTCATGGCATAGCCGGTAACCTCTATCTGGGTTTCCGTCTTGTCTGTAGTCAGGATAACGGGCACTCTGCTACAGACGCTTTTGAGTTTCAGCACCTGCAAAATCTGATAACCGTTAAATCCCGGTATATCCCAGTCAATAAATACCGCCGCCAGCTCCCTTATGTGCGCATTAATCTCTGCAAGTGCCTGTTTGCCGTCATCTGCCAACACAATGTCGTAATCATTTGCAAATATCTGCTCCAACAGTTCTCTTGCAAGCCCCTCCTTATCTGCAATTATAATTGTCCTTCTCATCGCATCACCCCCTGTTTTGCAGCATGGACTCCAATTTTTCCTTTGTCAATGCAACCCCTAAAAGCGTTTCCTTTATCTCCATCTTCGTGCCGTTTACCGAAAGAAGCACGTTCGGATGCAGTTCTCTGGAAACTCGTACACAAGCCTTAATTGCCTGCTCCTTCACGCCCTGTACATGCTCCGCCTCCTTAAGCAAAGCCTCCTGCTCCTCAATCTTCATTTCAATAGCAACACATGCCTTCTGATATATCTTGTTGCCGTTTACGGCCTCTTCACCATAAAGCTTTAACAGCTTATCCCTGCCTTCCTCAAGCTTTTCCTGCTCCTCTGCCGCTTTCTGCATCCGGCTATCAATCAATGACTGCCGTCTTTCCAGTGAAAGCATATCCCCCGCCGTAATATAGGTCCTGACATTTGCAGCAGTACCGATTTCCGCGGATTCCACGCCCTGGGCAGCTATAATGTTTCCGCCTTGGATTCTGGCTTTACTTCCCTTTGCAAGCAGTTTTGCATCCGTTTCAACATTACAGTTTAGGAAATAATTACCTTCAATTCCGCCCCTTGCCTTTAGCGTAACCGTCTCGAAGAAATCTCCCATAATCTTGCCACCGGCCTCAATGCATCCTCTTCCTGCGGCATTTACACCACCTCGGAGCATGACATTATTTCCTGCCTGAATCATAGCACCGCCCACAAAGCCGTCCACAATCACATCTCCCGTTGCTTTGATGACTGCCATATCGCTGACAGAACCCTTAATATGTACCGAACCGTCAAACATAACACTTCCGGAGTAACGGTTAATATCTCCCTCTGTCATGTATACCTGCCAGACATTCAATGTGCCGGCCGTTTCGTCATAGGATACACAACCTTTGTACTCTGCTTTGTATATCCCCTGTTCTTCTATAATAATTCCCTGGCCTTTCAAGGGAGGTAATTCCTTTCCCCGGCTCCCCTCTACCGCAATCCCTGTAACTGTCATACCTTCCTTGCCGATCCCTGCAGGCTGATACTGTGCAAGCATCTGTCCGGGCATAACCGTATCCGCCACGAGTACATTAGAATAGTCCACTCTGCCATCCGGCATTACCTTGGGGATTCCCGGAAGATTGCCCTTAAAAAACAGCTTGTATCGTCCATCTCTGCCTATTTGCGCCTTGGTCCCGGCTGCCACCTGTATCTCCTCTCCTGCCGATAAACCGGCTGCCACCTTGCGTAAGGCATCTTCTGACACCCCATATATCACTTCATTTTGCTTCAACAATTTTTTCAGCTCAGGAACTCTGTATTTACGCTTCGTATTTGCCAAAACTCTCAAAAATGCTTCCATACCATCCTCACTGATACGAAGCTCCAGCCCGGTTTCTTCATCCTTCACAACAAGCTCTCTAACACCTGCATTCTCCCGGTAACTCTCTGTCAAAAGTTCCCGCCGTCTGTTATGCATATCTGTCGCCGAATACAATAATTTCGCATATTCCGAAACATCCAGATTTTCTTCCAGACCAAGCCTTATTTCCCGCATCTGTTCGGCAGAATAAAGCGGATTTGCATACAACTCCACATTAAGCTTATCCATAAGTCCCATCCGGATTTCACTCATCTGACGCCAGTTATAACACTCCTTTGCATAAATCTCCACCGGCAGATGATGCTTGAGCCCCAGCTCAATTTCCTGAAGCTGAGGCTCAAAAAGTCCAATTTCGCGCAGACTGTCCCAATCCACCCGGGGTTCGGGTGTAGGAACGGGAGCTTCTTCTCCCATCATTACCAAATCACCATTGGCCAGCTCTATCAGACCGTTGATGGTATGCAGTAATTCGTCCACATTATTCACTTGTCCGCCCGGCAAATCGTTTTCCTTCATCCGTTACCCTCTCTTACTCAAACGCAGACAATCCCGGAAGTACAATTCCCTCTCTGTTCATAACAGCCTTCATGTAATCCTGTACATTCTGAAGCTTCCTTGAAAATGCCATTCCTCCGCCAATCAAATCCACGCTGTGCACATCAGAGCCGCCCGTCTCAGGGAAGTTATGCTTTTTGGCATATTCCTTCGCCTGTGCATCATAGGGATTTTCCTTATCCGGCCCTTGATACCGCAGTTCATGGGAAGCATTAATAATCTCCACACCATCCACAGACTCAGGGAACAACAAAATCTTTGGAATGTAAAAAGCTTCTCTGAAAGGATGTGCATGGATTACCAATCCACCCGCCTCATGCACTATCTTATATTGCTCCTCCGGCGTTGCATCCTTAACCTCCGGATGCTTAAGTAACCATTCCTTATCCAGTCCATAAATCAAAAAGTCAATTCCGCCACACAGGGACTGTTCCCAGCCAAAGAATACCTGCAATCCGATTTCATCGCCAACCTTCTTGGCATTCTCATAACCCTTACAGTAATTCTCCACCCATTCACTCCAGGGAAGCTTTCTGTCAATGGCTGTGTTCCCACCAAAAAAGTGGTCTGTCACCATAATACCGGTGTATCCCGCCGCCTTGCAGGCCCTTGCCATCTCAGCACCGGTGCTTCTGCCGCAGGCACTTCCCTCGCTGGTGTGCAGATGCGTTTCATACATATAGGGATAATCTTTATTTATCTTCAGCTTCTTACTCATAATATCGTCATATTCCTCTCAAAAATATAGTTCTTTCTTCTATCTTTATTATAATAAAAATCAGTCTTTATCGCAATAGGTTATGGTTTTAATGTTTTCCTTTCCCAAGGATTTTCCAAACCACCTTTGATACGACAGGTCTTATGGGGCGCATCCACAGCCACAGCCCTGTACCCAGTTTGTACCACAGGTTTTTGACAGATATGCACCTGCCTTTTCTGACAACTGCCACCATGATTCCTTTAATCTGTTCTTCGGATAAGGGACCTTCAATTTCGCACTGATTATCTCCCACCATATAATAACCGTCCTTTTTACATTTCCAAATGCGGTGCAATACTAAAACACTGCCCACTCTGCGGTATAAGACCACATCCCCACGCTTTAGTCTGTGACCTGCTATCGGAGCAATCACCGCCTCATCCCGATTCGGCGCAATCAGCGGGCACATACTGGAACCTATGGGCTTTAGTTGAACGGTTTTGCCTTGCAGGAGTAATTCTTCTATATCAATTTTGTCCTTTTCCATGCACACACCTCCTGCACTTTTGCAATAATTTACTTCTCTCATTGTAGCATTTTTGCCTGCATAATGCTATAATCAAATTAAGTTGATTACTATGCACATATTGCGCTATGAGGAGCTTACCATGATAAAACAAAATCCAAACTATATACTGCGTGAAATTCATAATATCCCCTATCTGCTCCCTATCGGGCAGATGGTTGCAGAACACAGAAAAGGCGTACAATTGAACGAAACAGGTGCTTATCTGTGGAGTTTACTTTCTACAGAGCGTTCTATGGAGGAATTGTTTGACCAATGTGCCCGGCGTTTTGAAGTTCCCGATTCGGAAGTTCCGGAGATGCGAAGTCACATCTGCCAATTTACAGAGGCACTTATACAAAAAGGATTTTTGTTAACAGCCTCCTCCTTTATCGCAACAGGTGCCCCCTTATATAAATGTATAAACATAGCCGGACTGTCCATCGCACTGCACGGACCGGAGGCTGCTTTTTCGGATAAGTTTGATATGTTTTCAGTGCAGACCAATTTACCCGTACAGCCTGCAGAACTCCCCGGCAAATCCGTGGAGGTATACCCGCATTCCCCATATAAAACCGAAAACGGCAGGATGCTTCTTCGAAGCGATGAACTTTGTGTCATGGAATACGAGAATAAATTTATTCTGTTTTTCCCCACTATGAAACAGGTGAAAGAGGTTCACATCGATAAGAATGCCTCCTCAGCCAAGATATACTGTACAGCTGATTATGACGATGATTTTAGAGAAAACCTGTTCCATGTATTACGCCACATATTTTTATATATGGCACAGCAACACGGCATGTTTGCACTGCACTCCGCCTCCATATTATATAAGGATAAGGCATGGCTTTTTGCTGCTCCCACCGGCATTGGAAAAAGCACACACGCCAATCTGTGGAAGGAGTACATACATACTCCTATCCTAAACGGAGACTTAAATCTGCTGGCGTTCAAGGATGGCGTTCCGGTCATTCACGGCACCCCCTGGTGTGGCACCTCCGGTATCTGCACACGCGAAACCTATCCCGTGGGCGGCATTATTTTATTGCGACAGTCTGACATAAATACTGTCGTACCATTATCAGAGGACCAGACTGTTCTTCAAGTGTGTAACCGCTTGATTTCACCGCTGTGGACCGCCGGACAGCTGGACTGTAATCTTACCTTTACAGAAGCATTTACCGACAAAATCATGGTAAGGAAACTGCTTTGCACGAGGGATAAAGAAGCCCTGGACGTGATAAAAAATGAGATAGATGCTAATCTGTAACATTTTTGTAAGATTTTTTATTCAAGCTTGACATTCCTATTTTTAGTACCTATACTGAGATTATAAAATACTGGCTTTATGTTTGTATTACAGAGGAGATTTATTTATGAAAAAGTTTGATACCCCGGTTTTAGTAGAAGTTACCGATTTGGCAGAAGGCATTTACGCTTCCAGTGGTGCTGTTACTGTCAATCCCAATCCCACTCCCAATCCGACACCTGCTCCTGACCAGCCCAAGTGGATTCCTTATTGGGATCACCATAACGGTGGCCAGAAATCCTATATCCGCTTAAAAGGATGTCAGCATGGTAAAGCCGGAAATAAGGTTACCATTACCCTGCAGCTCACTTCCGGAGCCGGCATCAAGGACAAGATTCATGATGGTGATGGAAGAATCACTTTTTTCAATGATAATACCATTGTCATCGAAAGAGAGGGACACTTTAATGCCGGAGACAGCATTGATTTTAATGTCGGAGCCTTTTCTTTTAAAAACTCACCCGACAACAAGGATGCAACCGGTGCTTACTATTCTTCAGATATCGCAGGTGTTCATCAGCAAGAAGAAATGACTTATGGTCCTTTCCAAATTACTTCCATCAATTACTCATATTACTAAAATGAAAGCATCACTTAGGTGATGCTTTTTTCTCACATATATTGGCGAGGACGACTTATGATGCACTCAATAAAACATTATTTCATTCAAATAAAAAACGGACGTTTAAAGGAATTCAGCCGTCCGGTCAAATGGGTTTTCGGATACATGCGACGCCACCTTATCTCCATAACCCTGTATACCTTCCTGGGGCTGACGGGTACTGTTGTCGGCCTGTTAAGCAGCCTTGTGTCCAGAGATTTGGTAGACATTATCACCGGTCATCATACCGGCAAGCTGATTACTACCTTTGCCCTAATGATTATCACTCAATTGGCTACCAGTGCCATCAGCCAGCTTTCCTCCTACCTTTCCACCAAAATCTCTTTAAAGGTGGAAAACAGCATTAAAGCAGACATGTATGAACAAATCATGACTACCGAATGGGAAGCATTGTCCGGATATCACTCCGGAGAGCTTGTAACCAGATGGTCTTCCGACACTACCGGTGTTTCCAATGGACTTCTCAATCTGGCACCAAATACAATTATCTATATTTTTCGTTTTATTGCCACACTGATTATGGTGATAAAGTATGACATCTCTTTTGCACTTATCGCCTTTGCCAGTGTGCCCATCAGTATTTTGTCTTCCAAACAGAGTATGAAGAGGATGCAACGGATAAATATGGATTCCCTTAATGTAGGCACCAGACTTTCAGCCTTCACCCAGGAATCCTTTACCAACTTTCAAACCCTGAAGGCCTTTGACCTGATACATATCTATTTTAAGCGCCTTCGCAGTCTGCAGCAGGATTATTCCGCTACCAGACTGAAATACCAGAAGGCAACCATTATCAACTCACTCCTTGCCGTTGTCATTTCCATGGCAATTACTTACTTTACTTACGGCTGGGGAATTTATAAGGTGTGGAACGGAGTCCTCACCTACGGCACCATGACCATGTTTTTGTCTTTATCAGGTTCCCTGACCGGTACCATTCAAAGCATTATCAATCTTGTCCCCAGCACAATCTCCTTGGTCAATTCCGCCAAGCGCTTGCTGTGGATTACTGATTTACCCAAGGAAGATTACAGTCAAAAGAGCGAGGTCTCTGCTTTCTTTGAAAAGCATCGCAACGTAGGTGTCGGCATTCGTATTCAAGACTCCTCTTATACCTATGCAACCGGCACTGAAGTTTTTCAGCAGGTGAATCTGGAGGCATACCCCAAAGAAATAATCGCTCTGGTAGGTCCCTCCGGCGAAGGAAAAACCACCATGCTGCGACTGTTTTTATCCATTATTCATCCCCAGGAGGGTATGGGATATATCTGTGCAGGACACTCAACTCCGGAGATAACCTCCGATTGCATGGAAATTACTGCTTCCACCCGTCAGCTCTTTGCCTACGTGCCTCAGGGCAACACCATGTTCTCCGGCACCATTGCCGATAACATGCGCAATGTGAAGGAGGATGCCACCGACGAAGAAATCATACATGCACTGGAGCTTGCATGCGCCTGGGATTTTGTAAGCAAACTCCCCGACGGCATCAACACTATGATGCAGGAACGCGGCGGCGGCTTTTCAGAAGGTCAGGCACAGCGTTTATCCATTGCCAGAGCTTTGATACGCCGCTCCCCCATCCTTCTTTTGGATGAAGCGACCTCCGCACTGGATGTCTATACCGAAAAGAAGGTCCTGCAAAACATTATGCAGGATGACTATCCCAGAACTACCATTGTCACTACCCACCGTCCTTCTGTACTATCCGTGTGTACCCGCGTGTACGCCATCCGCGATAAAGGCTGTGACGTGATGGGGCAGGCTGAAATTGAAGATATGGCTAATGCATATAAATAAAAAGCGGCGCGTTATGCGCCGTTTTTTATCATCTCCCTACCGTAACGCCTTCAAATCCCCCTTAACATCCAGATACACCATGTAACACTCCTTCGCTTCCTCCATGGTCACAGGTTCTCTGGAGTAGGTCACGCGACGCACAATATCGAAATATCTGTTCCACGCCTGCTTACCCACTACAGGGAATGCTTCCTGCAGTCTTTCCCTGTAGGCCTCATCCGTGTGTCTGCGGGGCAGCTTTCTCTTTTTCCAAACCAGGTAGTGATATATCTCTCTGTTCATCTGCTTCACTACCGTTCTTGTACGCCCCTTGGAAATCAGCTTTAGCAATCTTTGCTTTTTGCGCCTTTTTCCGGTACGGATACCAAGAACTACACCCAGACACAAAGCAGCAATCAAAAGTACCCACAATGCTTTTCTGACAGTTGCCGCAAACCATTCCGCCAAACTCATTTTTCCATCGTCTCTGCCCGGTCTTCCGGTTCCTGTGCCTCCTGTACCATCACTTACGCCATTTCCATGGCTTCCGGATTGTCCGGTGTTTGTGCCGATTCCGGACATGTTACCGTCTGCTTCACCCGTATCCTCTGCATCGTCCGTTTCCTCTGAGCTTTCGGGCTCCCGGTCTTCATTCAGCTCCTCAGAAGATTTTTCCGGCTCTTCTTCAGTTGTCTCTTCATCCGCCTCGGTACTTTCCTGGGAAGGTTCCTCAGTCTCCTCCGCGTCCTCAGGCATCTTTTCAGGCTCCGGGGTCACCTCTGATTCAGAGAATACCATCTGGCTGTAGCCGGGAGTCATCTCCACCGGTACCCAACCGTAGTTATCCAGATATATTTCTACCCATGCATGGGCATAGCTGTCCAATACACTTGCAGTATAGCCCTCTCCACTCTTTTGCAGACTGTCGCTTTTTGCCACATAACCGTATACATATCTGGCAGGAATCCCAAGCTCTCTCAAAATCAGGGCTCCCGCGGACGCAAAGTGAATACAGTACCCTTTTTTGCCGGTGATGAGAAAATACTCAATCGCATCCTCACCCTTTGGCAGCTCGTCCAAATCCATGCTATAGGTTGCCAGCCCTTTTATTCTTTGTGCCACCTTTTCTGCCAGATTCATACGTGCCTTATTGACATTTGTGGCTCTGTCCACGGTAGCTCTCAGCATTCCCATCTCTTCTGTATTGTTTCTTCGGATATAATCCGCAGTAGCTTTCACCCGTTCCATATGGTCCGGAACCTCTAAATATCGCTCCAATGCATAGGCATTATATGCATCAAACAGCTGCTGATCATAGGTAAACAATCCCTTGTTACTTCCTACTGCGGCTCCATAATTAGGCTGTTTCCAGCCACGTCCTATGATTCGGTCCTTGCCGATGCCCTTCTTTGCCACATAATCCGCCTGCAAACTATAGCTCTTTTCATCGGGCTTCACCCCATATGGAAGATACACATAAATACTCCGCAGGTCTGTGTATTGAATGTCATATATGACATCCTTATTCAGGTAGGCCTGCGCCGCATTATACCTTAGCTGCATCAAACGCTGTGCTCCCTGCTCCTCACTCAAGTCCAGTTCTGCACAGATGTCTTCAAAATCACCGTACTCCTGCTTCCAACATCCGTCCACATAATCAGTACAGTGGTATCCGCGTAAATACACAGTTCCGTTTGGTATCTCACTCATGGTGAGTTTAAGAACTTCCTTTTCCTTATACTGCGGTTTGGAATTGTCTATCACATTATCTGCACCAAAATCCACAATATCAGTGGCCCATCTTTTCAAATCAAAATCCCGAATGGAAGCCTCCAGCTTCTTCTGAAATTGAATCAGTACGTCATGATATTCATAAACCTTATCCGCCACACCGGAAAACACCTTGCCGGACACAAGCACAAGTATAATACCTATAGCGGCAAGCACACCTGCACGCTTCCACTCAAACACCGGATTACTGTCCAAAAACAGTGCAAACAACAAGCCCACAAACATGACCGCAAGGCCCGGCCATGCAGATGCGTATCCTACCAAAAGCTCCATGCTCAGCACACTTGCCGGCAATAAAAGCATTATCACACGCTTCCTAAAAAGAGCAGAGCACAGCTGTATCAAATACACCGCCACTACTATTAAAAACTCCACTGCCAGTCTTTTATACTCACTATCTCCCGCAGGGATGGTCAGATTTGCACCAAAATGTATGTTCCAGTATCTGATATAATCCGCCGCCACTGCACCGATACCGGAAGAAAGCTCTTCCGCCACTCCCCTGTAGGAAAACCAAAGTATTGCCGCCAAAACTGCCAAAACGCCCAAATTCCCCCCTAGTCTGAGCTTCCGTTTCCCCAGATACCGCATTGCCTCATTCCAGCCAAGAAGCAATAGTATTCCTAAAAGTAAATACCAAATGAAAGCTTTTCCTTCTGCAGTTTCTCCAAAGGGAAACACATCCGTATACATGGAAAAGGCAGCCCAAATAAACAGTGCACTTGTCACCGCTGCCAAAAACGCTGTACCCAGCACCTGCCATATGGTTTCCTTCTTCTGTTTTTCCTGCTGCCAAATTATCTTTTTCTTTTTCAAACCGCAAACACGCTTACGCGCGCCTCCCCACTAAACCAAAAGCTCCGTATCCGCAAGTGACTTTTCCACATTTTCGGGGCTAAACTTCGCCACCGGATCATCTCCCAAGACAAGTTCCAGATTGCCCCTCAATAAATACCGGTACAAAATCACTTCCGCACTGTATTTCTCCCGATAACGCTCATGTGCCTTAAGAGCCTGTTCTACTCCTAATTCTTCAAGCAAATACAGGAAACACTCATAAAAGCTCTCCTCATCATCCACTCTCATACGCACCACATCCTGCCATCTTGCACTGCTCCATGCCACAAAATGAGGACATCCCGCATCCATCATGGAGAAGGAAAGACTTGCCACCGTCCTAAGATAGGCATCCGTAAGCTTCTTCGTCTCTTCAAAGGGCTCCAATAACAGCACTGCCACACAAGCCCTTGGCAGACTCTTTTCCCGGACAATCAGCTCTCCCTCCTTGGCACTGAGCTTCCAATGAATATTCTGTAGCTTATCACCATCCCTGAAGGCACGCAGCTTAAAGGTTTCCGCAGGGTCATGACCGCTTCTCAAGGTATCATACACCTCCGCATCTCCCACAAAATTGCGGGCCGCCTCCGTAAGTCTGATATTCGCCGGATATATGGTGGGAAGTACCACAAAGGATACCGTCTGCTTCCCTCTTTTCTTTACTGACACAAGTCCCGACGCATCATAAACCTTCACCCACACAAGCTGCACCTCATAGCGCCCTGCCTCCTCGGCGGTCAGCGTAACGCATGCTTTTTTTCCTGCTCCGAGTACCTGCTTCGTCTTATATTTCTTGTGAAGTGTAGTGTTTGTAAGAATCAGCTTTACCTTTATTCTGCCATGGGTACGCATGTTTGCTTCCCGCAGATAAAGCTTTACCTTTCCACCCTGCTGCGCCATGGATATCGGTATCTCCAACACAAATTTTCTTCCCAGGGAGGCAAAAAAAGTTATACACAAAGAAAGCACCGCAAAGACCGCTGCCGCACAACTAAGCAGCGCCAGCGAGGTGCTTTCATAAATCATCCCCATATAAAGCAGTACACCTGCCAGTATAATTGTACCCCAAAAACTAATCACGATAATCCGCTCTCTTCATATAGGTGGTAGGTTGCTTTACTTCCTCTAAAATCCTTGCAAGAACAGCCTCCTCACTGATATGGGAAACTCTTGCCTTGGTATTTAATACGATTCTGTGCTTGGCAATATCCTTAAAGATTGCTGCCACATCCTCTGGAATTACATAATTTCTGCCTCTGGTAAAAGCGATTGCCTTTGCCATTCTGGTGCAGGCGATGGTGCCTCTGGGACTGATACCAAGTTCAATGTAAGCATCCTCTCTGGTGGCAGCCACCAGCTTCACAATATACTTGTAGACATTGTCATGAATATGAATCTGCTCCACCAGCTCCTGCAGCCTTACAAGCTCTCCAGCCTGCAATATACGCATAATCCCACGGTCACTGATTCGGACACTCTTGCCCCTTGCAATTTCCATCTCATCCTCTAAGTCCGGATATCCCATACTCATACTGATCATAAAGCGGTCCAGCTGGGACTCCGGCAAAAGCTGGGTTCCCGCGCTTCCCTTGGGATTCTGGGTAGCAATCACGATAAAGGGCTCAGGTACACTGTGGCTGATACCGTCCACCGTCACCATGCCCTCCTCCATTACCTCCAAGAGGGCAGACTGGGTCTTGGGTGAAGTACGATTGATTTCATCTGCCAAAAACAGATTGCTTAATACCGGACCGGGCTTGTACACAAATTCCCCGCTCTCCTTATGATACATGGAAAAGCCCAAAATATCCGAGGGCTGCACATCCGGTGTAAACTGCACCCTCTGATTCTGAAGCTCCATGGTCTTGGAGAACGCCACCGCCAGAGTGGTTTTACCCACTCCGGGTACGTCCTCAATTAATATATGTCCTCTTGCCAATATAGCGGCAAATACCTTTTCCACGCACTCGTTCTTGCCATGTACCACCTTTTTGACCTCAGCAAGTACCTCCTGCATTTTGGCATATGCCAGCTGTAATTCCTTAATGTTTGCGGATTCCATTTTTCCTCCCCTATTCCCTCTCAATTTTACTATAAACAGTGTACCCCAATTTTATCCAAAACGCAACCTGTTACTGCTTTATGCAATCTTCTTTATCTGCACTGTGAAGTGTAACTCCACGCATTCTGCTAAGACCGCAGAAAGCATCCA
This sequence comes from Lachnospiraceae bacterium, assembly GCA_015056975.1. Taxonomy (GTDB): domain Bacteria; phylum Bacillota; class Clostridia; order Lachnospirales; family Lachnospiraceae; genus Acetatifactor. Next base: position 45,897 of record SVFG01000007.1, read on the forward strand.
AAGGTCTGATTTCTTCATAAAAGAGCCTTTTGGTATCCGGCAGTACGGAATTGCCCTTCCATTTCCCTTCCGATAATACCTTATCTAAGATGTCTTTTATTTTTTGCATGACATCCTCGCTGTCTGCTTCCATATCCGTAAGCAGCCCCTCCATGATATTGGCAAGCAGATTCATCTGCCTTCCGGTGATAAGTGCAGTTAACAGGGTAATATCTGCACTGTATTCATCCAGAATAATCTTTCTCTCATTCTCCGTCTCCACGGTCTGAAAATAGAGGAACGGCTGATTCGTCTCTCGGGGCACGAGTCTGCGCTCCATAGTCATCTTTGCCGACTCTTCCCCGCACTCGCTGCGATACAGATGAAGCTCCTCCACCTTATCCGAAATATCCGAAGCCTCAAAGTCCTCCATCAGCACTACCCTGTCCGCATAAGCCAGATACTCACTGCTTCCACCGATTACCAGTATGCTTGACACACCGTAAACCTCATACAACTCCCGCACCCTGTCCGTAAAGGGAATAATCGGGTCCTTTTTTACCACAGCTCGCATGTTTTTGTCACGAATCATAAAGTTGGTAGCGCTCTTGTCCTCGTCAATCAAAAGCAGCTTACAGCCTCCGCACACCGCTTCAATAATATTGGCAGCCTGTGATACACTTCCGCTGGCATGTCCTGTGGAGAAGCACTCCACGCCGGTGCTGCCAGGCAGCATTTTAAAGAATGGTGTCATGTCCAGATTGTGTACCGGCCTTCCGTCCTCCGCATACACCTTTAATGCAGCCGCATCCGTAATCACATATTCCCTGCCGTCTCCCGGGATGTGATTGTAAATCCCAAGCTCAATGGCATCCAGCAGGGTGGACTTGCCGGAATAACCACCACCCGTAATCACCGTAACTCCCTTTGGTATCCCCATACCGGTAAGCGTCTCGCCGTCTTCAAGCGGGACGGTCACCTCCATCTCCCCGGGAGACATAAAAGGCAGTGCATTTGGCAGAGGCGCCTGGGTACCATTCTGTCTCGGAAGGATACTGCCGTTTGCCACAAAACAGCACAGTCCGTTGTCATGCAAAAAACTACGAATTTCCTGCTGCCTTTTGTAGACTAACGCATATTCCTCAAGCTTCTTCTCATCAATGGCATTCACCGCATCCCTCACATGCCGCAAAATATCCTTTACCGCCCGGACACCCGCTTTCGCATTGATGGACAAGGCATTCACAAGGGGCATATCAAAATGAATCTGAAGTACAAATCTGCCCCACTCTTTACTGTACCGCATGCCGCTTCGCCGCAGGATACATTCTCCCACATCCTGCACCTCGAAATGTCCTTTCTCACGGCTGTTCTTGTTTTGATTGAAATACTCCTCATTCAAACCATTTATCACCGGTGCAATTTCACCCAGCAAAAAGTTTTCATACAATACCTGATTTTCTTCCGTAACCATCTCTGTAAACGTAGGTATAACCACATACAAAAACAGCTTTTCTGTATTCCGAAAACCGGTACCTTCAAAGTAAAAATAATAATCCTCGTAAGCAAACATATTTGCAAATTCTGCCGGAACATCAGAATCTGCCATGTCACTTACATCCAGACTGTACAATTGGTGTAGCATGGTTTTACTTTTTCCCTGCCACCGTGAAAGTATGTGTTGAAATTTTCGCATATATTATCGCCCTTCTTTCTAAACTAAACTTTCATCAAGCCTACGAAAGTGAGGACGGTTTGTTTCATCTTGGGAGATGTATATCAGAATCATTATGGAATTACAGAACATACCACTGAGACATTTGAATTAAAAAAGCGCCCGCAAGCACGGACGCTCAAAACACCTTAGATACCAGCCTTTACAAGGCCACTCTCTTGGCGGTCAACATGTCATTCCATACTTTTTGAAACAAAATCGTCGTATTCACTTGTTTCATATTGACCACCTCCTTATTGTGTAATTGTAAGCTTAATTGATGTTGGTAGGATAACACATTCTAAAAAATGTGTCAAGCGGCAGCTTGCGAGTCTGTCGGCATGCCTTATCCAAACAGCACCTCTGCTGCTCGCTCTAATGCTTTACGCTCTTTAGTATCATCATAAGACGTTTGCTTATCATCTATTCCTTTAATAAGATTAATAGAAAATAATCCATCTCTGTTGCAATAGAAAAGAATTTTTTTCACGCCATTTATCTTTATCCTCGCTTCCGCATTTCCCTCCGGATATAGCTTTACCATCTCGATTTTATTTGATGACAAGGCAGCAATAAAAGAAATATAATGCTGTTTCGTCATGTCATGCTCAACACGAACATAATATTCATCTTCTACGCGCTCTATAAAAATCATATGACTCTCATCTGTTTCTTCTGCCTGACATGGTGTGAGCATTATACCGTGGCACTGAATAACCGCCTCACCCATACTGTGAATGCTATTTCCACAAATCGGGCACACATAAAACTTTGAACGCATCATGTTGGCGGAAACATTCATATTGCTAACCGTATTTCCTGAAATCAGTTCCGTGACCGATATGTCAAAAACCTGTGCTATTGGTTCAAGTAAGGAAATATCCGGATATCCTTTTGCCGTCTCCCATTTAGAAACCGTTTTATCTGAAACGTTCAGTTTCGCAGCAAGTTCAGTCTGTGTTAAATGATATTTTTCCCGCAGTTCTTTAATCACTGCTCCTGTTACATATTGATTCATACTCATGTACCTCCTATGGAAATATCATAAACGCAGTAAGTACTATTTACCACCTACGCAAAGTAGAGAAGCAAACCTGAAATTATTTTATGTCGTTATCCGAGTAGCTTGATTTTCCAAATCTCATGGGACACACAGTACGGCATTTGTTACAATCAACTGTATCAAAACTTCTGGCAGTTTTTCCGTAAGTATTCAAACGACATAACTTTTGATTGACTTCGCCATTTGTAATTGCTTGTACCGGACAGCTATCAACACATCTGCTGCAACCGGGAATACAGTTGTCATGCTGCAATGGATCCGATTTCAATTCCATATCAGTAAGTACAGCACCGATTGTCAAACAATTCCCATATTCTGAATTAATGAGCAACGAGCTTTTTCCGATAGAGCCAAGTCCGCACAGAGCTGCTGTGTGTTTCATAGAAATAAGTCCTTTTGCAGTCATGCTTTCTGCGTCCCAATACTCGTTGGGAGCATCGCAGGGAATCGGAACCGCAAGGCAATGATATTTCTTTTCTATTTCTTTCGCAAGCATCAACTCTATATGGTCCAAAACAGTACATATTTCAGCATTGAAATGGCCATACAGCAATCTTGGTGCGACTTCATACAGTCCTCTTGGCAATGCAATTCCGACCGCAATAACAGATTTACACTTATCAAATAAGTCAAGCGGTGAATAGCCTTTTGGTGCATTTGCAAATCTATCAATGCCTCCTATTCCACAAACATCCGCTCCTAACCTATATGCAATTTCTTTTATGTAGTTTTCCATACTAATACCTCCTGTCAATAATCTTTCACATTTTTTAACCACATTTCGGGCTCCTAACACCTGCTCACCTGATAATTACATATTTCTATAGACTCTACATACTGTTTTTTAAGTTCCGTCAGTCTTGCATATTGTTTTGTCTGTCCATGTCTCTTCTGTTCCGCTTCATTCACCCAAAGCTCCGTTATGCAGACTTCATTTGATGAATCCACCGGCACACTTATCTCATATTTTATGTTTCCGGGTTCCTGTCTGCTTCTTTCCACAATCTGCTCTTCCAAAAGTCTGCCGATAAATTCCTCTCTTTTTCCGGCCTTTATCACATACTTCACATCCGTAAATATATAATGTTGCAACGAATATATTGCCTGCTCAAACGTCTCTGCTCTTGTGACTCCAAAATATTTTCCAAACTCCAGAGTCCACATGTCCATCTCTGCTTCTATCGCATTGATTTGATTCATAATAAAACAGATACAGCGACAGGAAGTTTTGGACATTTCGGGAAGCAGATACTGAAATCCCCATTCTACATCCCTTTTATCATCTTCAAAACCATTTCTGGCATCAATCACAAGATTAGAATCAGGATGGTCCTGAAGCAGCTGTAATGCAAATGATGTAGGCTGTCTGTAATTATCCAAATACGCCGCTTTCTTCCATTCCAGAAAAACCACCTTATTTTCCTCTATCCATCTTACATTTGCATACTCCGAACTAAATTCTTTCATTAACACACTCTCCTTTTGTAGCGCAAACTGCTCCATATAAGATTTTTTCAAGCGCCTTCATTACATTTAACTCATCATAAATCATTGTATTATTCGCATATAAACTGGCGTATCCATGAGTAAAGATGAATAATGTACTAAAAACCTTCTTCGTATCTTCCATTGACATATCCAATTTGTTTTGTAGCACAGTAAGAATCGGTAGTAATTCTTTAGTTTCCAACAAATTCAACACACTTACTCCCGAAAACTCATCTGATTGAAACAACAAACGAAAGAGATTTCTTTCCTCTATTGCAAATTTAATATAGTTCATTCCGATTGCCAGCATAGGATTACCGCAAGCAATCTCCGTATTCATAATATAATCCGAGTGGTATGCATCTGCTTTTTTATACACCATCTTTTTTATATCTTCGACAGTTGAGAAATAATATAGTACCGGTTGTGTAGAACAATTTAATTGCTCTGAGATACTTCGAGCAGTAACTTTATCTACACCTTCTTTCTGCACAATTTTGAAAGCAGTATCTACTATCATTTCTTTCGTAACTTTTGCTTTGGGTGGCATAGTAACCTCCTTTTTATAATTCTTGTTATATAACATACATTATGTTTTATTCTCTGTCAATACTAAAATATGGAGCATGTGCTATTTTACACATACTCCACTTCTAAAATCCTGCCGTCTTGCATCTATTCCGGAATTTTTCTCAAATCCTTAGTCTTTCCCCCGTTTGCCTTAATCATCTGACGCCACCCCATCTGTGCCCCCATTTTATAAAGGAAGCGTGGAAACGCAACGGATACATAGTAATTCTCCCTTGCATCCCCCTTTAAGATACTCTCCGCAAGCTCTGCCAACGCTTTGTCAATCGGTGCCTTGGGTCCCTGTCCCGGCTTCGTTTTAGGCATCATTGCCAGCCCTCCGCCACCACCGATACCGATACCGCCGTTCCAGACAAAGCCTGTCTTTATGCTCCAGTTTTGCAAAATCTTCAGCGCATATTCTGCCTGTATACCCTCATAAAAACCGCAATTGACGATACCATATATGGATACCTGCTTTTGTAACTGTGCTTCCTCCAGCTGCATCAGACAGGATAACATATGCCCTGGAATTCCATCCACATAAAGTGGATATGCAAATACCCACACATCCGACTTCTCCAGTTCTGTTATTACTTCCTTTGAAATCACGGCAGAATGAAGTCCAATCTCTACAAGCTCTGCCCGTTCTCCCAAATATCCCTTTATATCGCTAAGGAGCGTCCCACTGGCACTGTTGTGTACCTTAGGGCTTCCATTTATTAACGCAATTCTCATAATGTAACTCCCTCCAACTCTTCAACAGTTTTATAAAATGACACACTATTTACCACACCATCATAATTTTCTGCATTTGCCACCAGCAAGTCTCTGGCCGTTTCTTTTTCCGCATCATTAATATTCTCACCATAAAAGTATGCCGACAAGTTAATCACATTCTTGTATCTTCTTTTATGGTGCATCTTGCCTTTTCTTATGACAAAATCTGCCTGAATATAAGAAATTGCCCTATCCTGCACCATTTTCACAAAGGGACTTACGCTGCCGTAACAACAACGGCTTACTATAATCAGTTCCGAACATTTTCCCATGTCTGATCCCGTCCCTTCATAACCATCATGAATCACACATTTTCCGGGCGTTTTCACCCAGCATCCGAAACACCCGATACAATGGTGGATATCACCCTTGGGACATATTATTTTGTATTCTCCTTCTACAGGGATATTAAAATTCTCAATATCCGTGATTATTAGTTTCATTTGCATTTACTCCTTTTCATTTATTCTTGCATGTAATTTATTGCCAAAAATCGCCTCTCTGTGGGTCCGGAGAGAATAATTTCCCCTGCACAGGCCCAATCGCTGATAGTGGGCCATAACAAACAGATTCTTTACAAATATTCTATCAGTTCTTTCAAATCCAGAACCGCCGCTTGTCACCTGAAAAAGTGTTCCAAATGCATCGAAAATAATTGCTTTTATCACCTGATTTTTGCCTCTCTTTGTAATTTTCGACAAACTCTTCCTAAATATTTTATCATAAACTATGCAATAAGCAATTGCATTTTAAACAATATCCATGTATAATGTATATGTTTTTTGAATAAGCATACACGCAGATATAAGGTTTATGACCTTCCTGCAGATAGGAGT
>SVFG01000104.1 GCA_015056975.1 Lachnospiraceae bacterium
AGAGGTGGTTCTTCCCGGAGAGGGTGACGGTCACCTGGAGGAAATCCTTACTAAGGCAGCTAAAAGTGGATTTGAAGGGTATCTTAGCTTGGAGCCTCATCTGTTCCACTTCAAGGGTTTTGAGAATCTGGAAAACGGTGATGTAAAGAAGAAGGAAGGCAACGGAGCGCTGGCGTTCAGAGCGGCGCATGCAAGTCTTTGCAAGATTTTAGGAAAAAATAGTTGACAGTAGTATAAATTGTGCTATAATGTCTTTAGTGTGCGTGGGAAACCATAGTACATAGAATAACCCAATCAGTCGTGTTACTAGAGGGACTGAAGGGAGGTCGGGTGTAAACATGTCAAACGTAATCGTAAAAGAAAACGAGACTTTAGATAGCGCTTTACGTCGCTTTAAGAGAAGTTGTGCTAAGGCTGGTATCCAGCAGGAGATTCGTAAGAGAGAGCATTACGAGAAGCCTAGTGTAAAACGTAAGAAGAAATCTGAAGCAGCAAGAAAACGTAAATATAACTAAGTCTAAATAAGTCCTTGGCCGATTATCGACTGAGGACTTAATACGTTTTTAAGTATGTAGTAACTGAAACTATATAGTGAGATAAATATGCACATAAGAGAAATGAGGGGTGTTTATTATGTGGACCTTTGAAATTTTTGGTACGGATGTATATCATCTGATTGCTGAGTTTGTAATATACAGTATGTTGGGATGGCTGTTGGAATCCATTTACATGTCATTTTGCAATAAAAAGATAACCAACAGAGGTTTTGCTAAAAGTCCGTTTTGCCCTATTTATGGTTTCGGTGCAACCTTTGGCTATATCATATTGTGTCCGTTAAAGGACAAATATATATGGCTGTTTTTGGCAGGTGCGGTTGTGGCTACCATTTTTGAGTATATTGTGGGAAGAGCCATGATAAAGCTGTTAGGCGAATTGTGGTGGGATTACAATGATAAGCCGTTTAATTTCCAGGGTATTATCTGTCTGGAAAGTACCATCGCATGGGGCTTCTATGCGCTTGGTGTAATACAGTTCTTACATGATTTTATTTACAAAATGATTGATAAAATCGATGTGAAAGTAGGCAGAATAGCAATCTGCATCATTCTTGTGATTGTCATTATCGATTATATTATTCAGCTTATGAAGGTGTTTAAGATTGACATTAAAGAGCGTGTAAAATCTTTCCGTGCAAGATGGAATTAATGCCACAGTGCAAAAGGAATATATTGTGCTGCATTCCCATATTCTGTTATAGAACAGAATTGGGAGTGTGGCATTTTTATGTTTTTGAAAAGGAAAATAACAGCATTGTTATTGTGCATGGTGTTGGCTCTGTCGATTAACGTCCCGGTGGCTGCTCAGGTGAATATCACGGCGGACAGTGCCATTCTGATGGAAGCATCTACCGGCAAAGTGATTTTTGAAAAAGAGTCAACCACAAGAAAAAGTCCTGCAAGTATTACTAAAATCATGACCCTTTTATTGATTTTTGACCAGATAAAGGCAGGTAAGATTTCGTTGGAGGATCAGGTTCTTGTCAGCAATTATGCAAGCAGTATGGGCGGTTCCCAGGTGTATCTTGCAGAGGGAGAAATGCAGACATTAGATACCATGATTAAGTGTATTGCGGTGTCTTCGGGAAATGATGCCAGTGTGGCAGTGGCGGAGCATATCGCAGGCAGTGAAGAGGCGTTTGTGGATTTGATGAATGAAAAGGCAGCTGTGCTTGGCATGGTGGATACGCATTTTGAGGACTGCTGCGGACTTACGGATTCGGATGGTCATTATACTTCGGCAAAGGATGTTGCAATTATGTCAAGGGAGCTTACCACCAGATATCCGGAAGTATTTAACTATACTAAAATCTGGATGGAAGATATCACCCATGAAACCAGGCAAGGGACATCCAATTTTACCCTGTCCAGCACCAATAAGCTGTTGAAGCAGTATCAATGGGCTACAGGTTTAAAGACCGGTTCTACAAGTAAAGCAAAGTATTGTTTCTCGGCAACGGCAAGCAAGGACGGAATTGACTTAATTGCAGTTATTATGGGTGCCCCTGACCCCAAAACCAGATTTTCTGAAGCTAAGGCACTTCTTTCCTACGGCTTCAACTGCTGTAAGCTTTACATAGACGAAAACAAAGAAACTTTACCACCCCTTATACTGGAGGGTGGTGTGGAGGATACCGTACCCATCCGCTACGCCGGCAAATTCCGCTACCTCGATATTGACGGTAACAACCTTGATGGCATCGAAAAGCAGGTACAGATGCCCGAAAGCGTTCAGGCTCCCGTAAAGCAGGGTGAACCCGCCGGGCATGCTAAGTATTTCTTGAACGGCACAGAGATTGGATGTGTTGACATTATCTATGATAAAGATGTTGAGAAAGCACAATTTATTGACTATTTGAAGAAAACCTTCGGATTTTTCCTTTTGTAACTCATTGAAGTATGATATACTGTAAAAAATATAAAGCCAGCGCGGAGTATGGTGACCTCTTTTTGTAGGGCGTATAAAAGCGTCGGTCCTTAGCTTGCGTACTGTGCAAGCTTTGTACCGCTACGCTTTTATCCGAGCGAGAGCGTCCCGAAAAAAGATGGTCACCGTACCAACGCGCGGAATGAATTAGTTACACTATCTATATCCACAGAGGTAACAACATGCTAAATATAATCTTAACGATATTAGCCATACTTGTAATCATCCTCCTCTGGGTCACCATTTACGACTCCAACCGATTCGTAATAGTCAGACATACATTTTCGGACAAGCGTATCAGAAAGTCCATGAGGGCAGTGGTGATTACGGATTTGCACAACAAATGCTTCGGCAGGAATAACGAATTGCTTTTAGCTGCAATCAGGGAACAGAAACCTGATTTTATTTTGATGGGCGGAGATATTCCCACGGCAAAGCCTAAGAAAAGCTTGGATATTGCCATTTCATTTCTGAGAGAGCTTACAAAAGAATATACGGTTTATTATGCCAACGGCAATCATGAGCACCGCATGAAGCTGTATCCTGAGACTTACGGAGATATGTGGGAGAGGTATGAGAGTGCCCTTGGGGAGCTTGATGTGAAGCTCCTTGTAAATGAGAAGGTGGAGCTTCCGGAATGCGGACTGTGTATTTATGGTTCCGAAATAGAAAGGAAGTACTATAAGCGTTTCAAAACACCTCAAATGGACGATTCTTATTTGAAGAGTATTTTGGGAGAATGTCAGGACGAAAGATATAGTGTGCTTCTTGCCCACAACCCTGATTATTTTCCGCAGTATGCGGCATGGGGAGCTGATTTGGTGGTTTCTGGACACATTCACGGCGGGATGGTGCGAGTTCCTTTTTGGGGAAAGGGTGTGGTTTCTCCAAAGCTTAGATTTTTCCCAAAGTATGATGGCGGATTGTTCAAGCAGGATAAGTCAGTGATGCTTCTGGGCAGAGGACTTGGCATGCACACCATTCCCATCAGAACTTTTAATCCCGGAGAATTGCTTGTGGTGGATTTTGAGCCGGATGGGCAGAATGTGTAGAATCCAGGTATCCGGCGGAACACATGTTTTGCTTGAAAAACCTTGACATAATTAGTAGAATTAACTTTGGATAAATACAGTAAGGAACGAAAGTATATGGCAATACCCGTAAAATTGGAAGCCTTTGAAGGTCCTTTGGATCTGTTGCTTCATCTGATTGAAAAAAACAAAATAGATATCTACGATATTCCTATTGTGGAAATTACGGAGCAGTATCTTGATTACATAAAACAGATGCAGGATGCAGACATGAATGTGATGAGTGAGTTTCTGGTGATGGCGGCAACCCTGATTGACATTAAGTGCAAGATGCTTTTGCCTGCCGAAGTGAATGAAGAGGGTGAAGAGGAAGACCCCAGAGCAGAGCTGGTACAGAAGCTGTTGGAATACAAGATGTACAAGTATATGTCCTTAGAGCTTAAGGACAGACAGGTGGATGCCTCCAGGAATATGTACAGGGAGCAGCAGCTTCCCAAGGAAGTACAGGCATACCGTCAGCCGGTAAATTATGAGGAACTTATCGGTGATATGACACTAAACCGTCTTCATGAGATATTCAAGTCCATCGTCCGCAAGCAGGAGGACAAGATAGACCCCATCCGCAGTCAGTATGGTAATATTGAGAAGGATGAAATTGATATGGAAGTGAAGACGCTCTATGTGGAAGCATACGCAAGGGAGCACAAGACCTTCAGCTTCCGTAAGCTTTTGGAGAAGCAGTCAAACAGGATGGAGATTATTGTCACATTTCTTATTATTCTGGAGCTTATGAAGGTGGGTAAAATCAGTATCAGTCAGGAAGAAATTTTTGATGACATTATGATTACCTCCAATGTGGCATAGAAACGGTCTAAGGAAGATACATAGAATTGGGAGATACATTATGGATAGAACCAGACAAAAAGCAGTGATAGAAGCTGTTTTGTTTACCATGGGTGAGTCGGTTGAGATAAGCAAGCTGGCGGAAGTAATAGAAGAGGATGTAAAGACCACGAAGGTTATTTTACAGGAGTTAAATGATGAGTATGCGAAGGAGGACAGAGGAATTGCCCTCACACAGTTTGACAATGCGGTACAGCTTTGCACAAAGGCGGATATGTATGAGTATCTGATTAAAATAGCAAAATCGCCCAGAAAGATGGTGCTGACGGATACGGTTTTAGAGACCCTTTCCATCATTGCCTACAAGCAGCCTGTAACCCGTCTGGAGATTGAAAGAGTGCGCGGTGTCAGCTGTGACCATGCGGTAAACAAGCTTTTGGAGTATGATTTGATTACGGAGCTTGGAAGACTGGATGCGCCGGGAAGACCTCTTTTATTTGGTACGACGGAGCAGTTTTTGCGAAGCTTTGGTGTGAAGAGTTTGGAGGAACTGCCGGAGTTAAATCCTGTGCAGCTTGAGGAATTCAAGCAACAGGCGGAAAAGGAAGTTCAGCTGGAACTTGATGTGTAACCGATAGTAATAAAACAAAGAAACAGCCTCATATACTGTAAAAAAACGCGGATGGATATTATGTGGAAAAAGCGGATTTACAGAGCAGTAGGGGGCTTTTTTTGTTGCCTTTTTTTATGTGTGAAGACACCCGTTCTGGCTTCGGGAGAGCCGGATTTGTATGCCACATCGGCAGTGCTTATGGATGCAGATACCGGAAGGGTGCTATACGGTAAAAATGCAGATACACCCATGGCAATGGCAAGTACCACGAAGATTATGACCTGTATCTTGCTGTTGGAAATGGGAGATTTGGAGGATGAAGTAAAGGTTTCCGCTTATGCGGCCAGTATGCCGAAGGTAAAGCTGTATTTAAAAAAGGGGGAGACCTACCGGGTGGGGGATTTGTTGTATTCCTTGATGCTGGAATCTCACAATGACTCTGCGGTTGCGCTTGCGGAATATATTGGGAAGAAATATTTGCCGGAAGAATTAAAGGCAAAGGATACTGCAGAATTTACGGTGGAGGAAAGCAAGCAGGCAGTAAAAGCTTTTGCATCGCTTATGACAAAAAAAGCGGAGGGGCTTGGCTGTAAAAATACATATTTCATTACGCCTAACGGTCTGGATGCTACGGAAACCATAACTCTTTCAAACGGAGAGACTGTGACAAAGGAGCATTGTACCACGGCAGCGGAGCTGGCAAGAATTATGTCATATTGTATTTTGGAATCGCCTAAGAAGGAATCGTTTTTGAAGATAACACAGACGCCCTCTTATGGATTTGCGGCAAACGGCAGGAGTTATTCCTGCGTAAATCACAACAGCTTTCTAAACATGATGCAGGGAGCAATCAGCGGAAAGACCGGATTTACCAACAAGGCGGGATATTGTTATGTAGGGGCTCTTGAGAGCGATGGCAGGACCTTTGTTGTTGCCCTTCTTGCCTGTGGATGGCCGAACAATAAAACTTATAAGTGGAGTGATACGAAGGAACTGATGCAGTATGGTATGGATAATTTCTTTTGGAAGACCTTTGAAGAGGTAAAATTTGATGAAGGAAAGCTGAATGCCCTTCCGGTAGAGAACGGCTGTACAAATGTGCTTGGAGGTATGGCAAGAACGCACCTTGCACTAAAACAGGGAGAGGAGAAGTGCCAAGGAGTTTTGCTGGGGCCGGGAGAAGATATTTCGGTTACGTATCAGTGTAAAAGAAATCTGACTGCTCCTGTCAGGGAAGGGCAGGTCGTGGGGACAGTTACTTATTCCGTAGGAGATGTTGTATATAAGACAGACCATATCGTTACCTGTGACAGTGTGGAGAAGATAGATTTTTCCTGGTGTATGGAACAAGTATTATCCCGATTTTTAGATGTGGGAGAATAATAATAGAATTCATCAAAAAATGGCAACAATATATCAGAGAATAGCAACATTACATTATTGTAAAGTGTTTTACATAATGTTATGATGTATCTATTAAGATATATTACGGAGGTAATGTATGAAGGAGATTAAAGGTAAAAAGGTTACATTGTTTGAAGGTGACATGCGTCGCCGTGAGGAGGCAAACAGACAATATCTGATGAAGCTGGAAACACCCCATCTGCTTAGAAGCTATCTGCACGAAGCAGGCAGGTATTCCGGCAGAGGTGCGGATGGCAATGCACTTGGCGGATGGGAGGACTTAAGCTGTCAGCTTAGAGGGCATTTCCTGGGACATTGGTTGTCTGCGGCTGCGCTCAATTTTGAAGCCACCGGTGATACGGAATTAAAGGCTAAGACAGAGAATATTCTGGATGAACTTGCGCTGTGCCAGAAGGATAACGGCGGTCAGTGGGTATGCGCAATACCCGAGAAATATTTGTACTGGATCGGTCAGGGAAAGGGTGTCTGGGCACCACAGTACAATATACATAAGCTTTTTATGGGACTGATTGATGTGTACAAATTTATGGAGCTTGAAAAAGCTCTTACCATAGCGGACAAGCTGGCAGATTGGTTCTATGATTGGAGCGGCAAGTATACCAGAGAAGAGTTTGACAATATCATGGATGTGGAAACCGGCGGAATGCTGGAGGTCTGGACAGATTTGTTTGAGATTACGGGGGATGAGAAATATAAAACCCTGATGGAGCGTTATTACAGAGGCAGACTGTTTGAGCCTTTGCTTGAGGGAAAGGATGTTCTTACCAACATGCATGCAAACACCACCATTCCGGAGGTGCTTGGCTGTGCAAGAGCCTATGAGGTGACCGGTGAGAAGAAATGGCTTGACATTGTGGAAAGCTATTGGAAATGTGCGGTGACAGACCGCGGCGCCTTTGTAACAGGAGGTCAGACACAGGGTGAAATCTGGACACCCAAGATGAAGCTGAAGGCAAGACTTGGTGATAAGAATCAGGAGCATTGTACGGTTTACAACATGATTCGTCTGGCTGAGTTTTTGTTCCGTCAGACTAAAGATCCTGCTTATATGCACTATATTG
>SVFG01000008.1 GCA_015056975.1 Lachnospiraceae bacterium
TATATGGTAAAGCATCAGGTACGGCCGGGACTTACAGGCTGGGCACAGGTGAACGGCCTTAGGGGAGATACTTCCATAAAGAAAAGAATAGAGTACGATATCTATTATATAGAGAATTGGACTTTAGGCTTTGATATAAAAATTATTTTAAAAACCTTTTTTACGGGTTTCGTTAACAAAAATGCATATTAATAATATGTAAAATCAAGGAGAACGGTATTATGGCAACAAATGGTAACAAACAGAAGGGTAATAAGAAGACAACCAGAAACATTATTTTTGCAGTTGAGATTGCTGTGATTGTGATTATGTTGGCAGTATTCTTTATTATCACAAGAACAACAGAAAAGACGGATGGCCCCAAGCGTCCTGACAATTGGGACAAGGTAGATTTGGGAACCAATAAAGTTACGGTGGAATTGGAAGATCAGGTAGTAACTATTTTGGATGAATGGCTGGCGAAGGAAGATGTGGCTTCCGGACTTGACGATGAATCCAAGGAGGTATTAAAGGATTGGATAGGAAAGAAAAAGAATTCCAAGGACTTCGAAGATGTTGAGCTTGAGACAAAGGTTCATGCTATTATCAGTAAATGGTTAAAGCCCGAGGGCGGACAAAGCTCCGTACAATTAGAGGTGGAAAAAATTACCGTGTTGGATGAGTGGCTGGTGAAGCAGGGCTCTGAGATTAAGAAAAACGAGAACGGCAATTATATGAATATAGCGCTCTTCGGTGTAGATGCCAAGTCTGACAGTGAATTGTTTAAGGGTAGCCGAAGCGACAGTATGATGATTGCAAGTATCAATATGGATACCGGCGATATTAAGCTTATCAGTGTTTACCGTGATACCTTCTTAAACCTGAGTAACGACTCCTACAGAAAGTGTAATGCGGCATATTCTTACGGCGGTGCAGAGCAGGCTGTCAAGATGTTAAACATGAATCTTGATATGGATATTGAAAACTTTGTCACAGTTGGCTACAAAGGTCTTATTGATGTAATTGACGGTTTGGGCGGAATCTATCTTGATATTGATGAGACAGAGCTTAAGCATATCAACAACTATCAGATTACTATTGTAAATGATGTGTTGAAGGGTGAGTATACACCCGTAAAGGAAACCGGTTACCAGAAGGTAGATGGATTACAGGCAGCTGCATACTGCCGTATCCGTTACGGCGGCGGAGATGATTTCAAACGTGCAAGCCGTCAGCGTGAAGTAATTAAGGGAATTGAAGAACAGGCGAAGAAAACAGATTTAGCGACTCTTCAGAAGGTGTTTAACAAAGCAATTGAAAATATTTACACCAGCTTGGAAAATGATGATATCTTAAGTCTCCTTGCCAATATTTCAGACTACCGTATTGTGGAGGAAGGTGGCTTCCCTCAGGAGAATATGCGTACGACAGCCAATATTGGTGCAAAGGGAAGCAGCGTAATTCCTATGAGCTTGGAGGATAATGTGGTATGGCTACATCAATTCCTCTTTGAAGATAAGGATTATGCGGCACCTGATACTGTAAAGGAATACAGCAAAAAGATTGCGGATGAGACCGGTCCTTATATTAATAAGATAGAAAACTAACAATAAAGAGAAAGCGGGAGACATGTGTTTCGCGCTTTTTCCTTGTCTGTCCGGGATACTTGCAGTATAATGTGTATGGTAGGAAACGGAGATAGTTATTATGACAATTGATGTAATTATACCGGTGTATAAGCCGGGAAAAGAGTTGTTTTTACTGTTGGATAAGTTGAATTCACAGACATTGCCGGTCAACAGGATTATTCTGATGAATACGGAAGAAAAATACTTTGAGCTACTTACATGCGGAACGGTTTTTCAGAACAAATATAAGAATGTGGAAGTATATCACCTTTCAAAGAGAGAGTTTGACCACGGAAGAACCAGGTGTATGGGTGTGAATAAATCTAAAGCTTCCGTTTTTGTGATGATGACCCAGGATGCACTTCCGACAGATGAGTTTCTTTTGGAACACTTAACCCAAAGACTTTCAGGAGAGGTCGCGGTGGCATATGCCAGACAGCTTGCCACTGATACGAGCAGTGTGTTGGAGCGTTTTACCAGAATGTTTAATTATCCTGCAGAGAGTAGTGTGAAGTCGGCGGCTGATTTGGAACGCTTAGGGATTAAAACGTATTTTTGCTCCAATGTGTGTGCAGCCTATCGCAGGGACGTTTATGACAAGTTGGGCGGTTTTGTAAGACGTGCCATATTTAATGAAGATATGCTGTATGCAGCCCAAGCGGTAAAGGCCGGATATCAGATTGCTTATGAAGCGGACGCACAGGTATATCATTCGCACAATTATACCAACATGCAACAGCTCCGCAGAAATTTTGATTTGGGCGTATCCCAAGCCGAACATCCGGAAGTGTTTGCCGGATTAAGCTCTGAATCAGAAGGGAAAAAAATGGTAAAGGCGGCAACGCAATATTTGAAAGAAAATCGCAGGCTTGTAAAGCTTCCCTATTTTTATATGCAGTGTTGTTTTAAATATCTGGGCTATCAGTTGGGAAAGCATTATCGGAAACTTCCGAGAAAGCTTGTGCTTAAATTGACATCAAACAGAGAGTATTGGGGTTGATGGTATAAGGAAATAATTTTTTCATGATTTGAACACAATATGAACACAAATGGATGTTATTCTTGGAATATGAAGAACATTCATAGGAGGTAATCGGATATGTACGAAAATGAAAACCATGTGGAGAACGAAGCAGGTAATGCGACCTTTGTGCCACAGAGAAATTATACAGAGTATCAGGCGCAGAGCGCAGTGTTTGTTGAAAATCCGGCCATGACGGAAAATGTCGGAAAAAAGAAGAAAGAGAAGAAACCCAAAGAGAAAAAGCGTGGCGGCTTCTTTAAGAGAGCCCTGCTGTGCGCATGTCTGGGATTGTTTTTCGGTGTGTTCTTGGGAATTGGTTTTTACAGTGTTATGTATGCCACTGATTTTCCGAAGCTGATTCAGGAGAATGTAAAAGATGATGTGCAGGCAAGCGGAAACAATGTGCAGTATAAGCCTGAGGATAGTCAGACAAGTATCAAGCTGACCAACACGGAGAGTATTATCAGCGTTGAGAGTGACATCACTGCAGTGGTGGAAGAGGTGATGCCTGCGATGGTATCTATTGTGAATAGATACACAACAACCGGCAGCTTTTTTGGACAGACTTATACTGAAGAGAATGAAGCCAGCGGTTCAGGTATCATCGTGGCAGAGACAGCGGAAGAGTTGCTTTTGGTAACCAACTATCACGTGGCAGCGTCTGCTACAAAGCTGGAGATTACATTTATTGACGGACAGGTGGCAGAGGCAAAGATTAAGGGTGTGGATTCCGATATGGACCTGGCAGTACTTGCAGTGGATTTGGAAGAATTGTCTGCAGATACCAAGAAGGCAATTGCCATTGCTACATGGGGTGACAGTGATGCCCTCAGACTGGGCGAGCCTGTAATTGCAATCGGTAATGCCTTGGGGTATGGTCAATCCGTGACGACAGGAATTGTCAGCGCGCTGAATCGTGAGATTACAATGTCGGACGGAACGAAGTCTGTGTTTATTCAGACGGATGCGGCAATTAATCCCGGAAATTCCGGCGGAGCCCTTTTGAATATTAGAGGTGAAGTCGTGGGTATCAATGCCAGCAAAATCGGCGGAAGTGCTATCGAGGGTATGGGATATGCCATCCCTATCAGCGCGGCAAGCCCTATTATTGAAGAACTGATGGAGCATGAGACCAGAAAAGAGCAGGTGTCCGAAGAGGATGTCGGTTATATGGGAGTCAGCCTGCAACAGGTTACCAGCCAGATTTCTCAGGCATATAAGATGCCTATCGGTGTATTTGTATTTTCTGTGGAAGAGGGAAGTGCGGCGCAGAAAGCAGGCATTCTCCCCGGCGACGTAATTGTTAAGCTGGAGGGTGAGCGAATTGAGACTTATGATGACATCCAATCACTTCTCAGATATTATTCGGCCGGCGATACCGTGAAGGTAACAATTATGCGTCAGGAAAAAGGTGAGTATTTGGAGCATGTTTTTGAGGTGACTCTGGACAGAAAAAATAATAAGTAACGGATAAGTGAAGGCTTCGGGTGTAAACCTGAGGCCTTTTCTCTGAATTCTTTACTTGTATGTGGCAAGAATGTTAGGTATAATGTCAATATTGGACACTATACCACGAGAGAACAGATTAAGGAGATAATATGTCAGATTTATATAAGGATAACGAGGAACTGGATGAGGCGACGGAGGTATCCGATAAAGGCACAGAGAATGGAGATGTTGAAAAGAGCGAATATGAAGATGTGTGTTTTGTGTGCCGACGTCCGGAGAGTAAGGCGGGAAAAATGTTTAAGCTGCCCAATCATATTTGTGTCTGCAATGACTGTATGCATAAGACCATGGAGACTGTGAGTCAGTATGATTATCAGGGAATGTTGAATAATGCGAATCTGCAAAAAGAGCTTGACCAGTTAACAAAGCACGGAGGATTTCCCAATATCAGTTTTGTGAATCTGGCAGACTTGCAGGGAGACGGTGGTATTCCCAACAAACAGAAATTAAAAAAGAAGAAGAAAAAAGAGGGCGAAGAGCCGGCACTTGATATTAAAAATATACCTGCACCTCACAAAATCAAGGCTAGTTTGGATGAGTATGTGGTAGGACAGGAACATGCCAAAAAGGTGATATCCGTAGCGGTATATAATCATTATAAGCGTGTTGCCACCGGGACCATGAATGAAATCGAGATTGAAAAATCCAATATGCTTATGATCGGACCTACCGGTTGCGGAAAGACTTATCTTGTAAAGACGCTTGCAAAGCTGTTGGATGTACCGCTTGCCATAGCGGATGCAACCTCTCTTACGGAAGCGGGATATATCGGTGATGATATTGAAAGTGTGGTTTCCAAGCTTTTGGCGGCAGCAGACAATGATGTGGAGAAGGCAGAACGCGGTATTATTTTCATTGATGAGATAGACAAGATTGCCAAAAAGAAAAACACCAATTCCAGGGATGTCAGCGGAGAGAGCGTTCAGCAGGGAATGTTGAAGCTTTTGGAGGGCGCAGAGGTGGAAGTGCCGGTGGGGGCAAACAGCAAGAATGCCATGGTGCCTCTTGCAACGGTAAATACCCGCAATATTCTGTTTATCTGTGGCGGTGCGTTCCCGGATTTGGAGGAGATTATCAAAGAGCGTTTGAGAAAGAGCGCTTCCATTGGATTTAACTCCGAACTGAAGGATAAATATGACAAGGAAAAGAATATTCTTTCGAAGGTGACGGTGGAGGATATCCGTAAGTTTGGTATGATTCCGGAGTTTATCGGACGTCTTCCTGTTATTTATACCCTTGAGGGTCTTTCCAAGGATATGATGGTAAAGATTCTGAAGGAACCTAAGAATGCCATTTTGAAGCAGTATCAGAAGCTTCTGGAATTGGATGAGGTTAAGCTGGAGTTTACGGATGGTGCGATGGAGGCCATTGCTCAGAAGGCTATGGAGCGTGATACGGGAGCAAGGGCACTTCGTTCCATCATTGAAGAGTTTATGCTGGATATTATGTATGAAATTCCAAAGGACGATAATATCGGCAGGGTGACTATCACCAGGGAATATATTGAAGGAACGGGTGGACCGATGATAGAAATCCGCAGCAATCAGGTGGCGGAGCAGGTTAAGGAATTGCCGGGAGAATAAAATTAAAATGGATAAGATTATGCGAAGAAAGCAAATCGTATACGTTGTTTTAGCGGTTATTTTGCTGGCGGCGTTGTGGGTAATACCTAAGAGCTTTAACAGGCAGGGGCAGGACTCATATTATATGGTGTGCCTTGGCGACAGCATGTTGGCACCGGTGAAAAAGATGTACGGTGTGGTTGATATTCTGGAAGATAAGCTTCAAAAGCCTATTTATAACGGTGCCTTGGGCGGAACCTGTCTGGGAAGAAAGGATAAAGAGAAGCGTTTGGCATCTACCCATGACAGCTTAAGTATGGTGGCGCTGGCGGAAGCTATTGCCTATGAGGATTTTGGCCCGCAGAAGGCGGCGCTGATTCGTGAGAACGGAACAGACTATTTTGCGGATACCATATCCGGATTGGCGGGGACTGCATTTGATAAAGTGGATGTGGTTTTGATTGAGCATGGGACAAATGATTATAATTCAGGGATTCCGATGGTTAATGAAGAAGACCCTTATGATGAATATTCCTTTGCGGGGGCACTTCGCAAAACAGTTAAAATCTTGAAGGAGCAGCTTCCCGGCGTTAGGATTATATTGGTGACGCCCACGTATTGCTGGTTTCCGCAGATGGGACATAATTGTGAAACCTGGCAGCCTGCAGGTGCAACACTTGAAGATTATGTTGAACTGGAGAAGCGGCTGGCAAAGGAATTGGGAGTGGAAGTGATTGATCATTATCCGCTGTTTTCCCATGCAGAGGAGGCAGATTGTTATAAATATACGGTGGACGGTTTGCATGCCACTGAGCTTGGCAGGCAGATGATAGCGGATTCCATTGTACAGTATCTGTTGGAGAATCCTTAAGATGAAGAGAGGAAGGTCACTTGAGTTGAAACAACATATTGTATGTGTATTGCGCAGAGTGCTGTTTATCGGAGTGAGCGTACAAATCATTTTAGGTGTACTGTGGTGTATAACAAATTTTGCGGGTTTGCAGGAGTTTGGTGAAGTGCCACAGCATCTTGTGAAGGTTAGATGGCTTATCTATCTGCTTCAATTGGCCGTAGCCGGAGGAGCGGGTTATTTTGCAATGGGAGTCTTTTCGATTGCAAAAGAAGGAAAGTACAGTCGTTTTTTCAGGATATGGGGCACGCTGGGGCTAATGACGATTCCGGGGGTTATGCAATGTCATTTGGCTGTGTTGCCCAATTCGATTGTTTGCTCCATGTATCTGATAATGCTTTCTCTGGGGGTAAGGATAATAAGGGAAGAAACTGCTTATCCTGCAAGAGAATTGGCAAAAATGGGAGTTCTTTGGCTGGCGGCAGGGTATTTAATGCCGGAGTATTGCCTGCTTGGCGGTGTTTTGGTTTTGACCGTCGGAGTGTGGAAGGCGGTTCGAACCAAAGGAGGCAGGTATCTGTTTTGGGTGCTTTTGGCATTTTCCGGTTTGTCATTATGCGTGTCAGCTTTGCGTGTGCAGGGATACAGTGTAGAGCTGAGGGCGGTGAGCCGTGTTGTGTGGCCTAATTTTTTGGAAAATCACGGTGATTGGCCGGTTGAGGTCACGGATGTAATGAGCCCGGAGATGGCGGTGGAAATTTCACAGACTGCCGATGCGGTTTTTGGAGTGTTTGCACCCTTGATGGAAGAGGCGCTGGGAGAAGAGCGGGCAAATGAAGTATATTGGGAGCTTGCCAAAACGGTTGCCGGCATACGCAGCAGAGAATTGGTGCAAAAGATTCTCTGGGACGGAGCCTGTCATACATTTTCCCCGTACCTGCTGACGAAACAGCTGGAAGGTGCCGGATATCAGTCATACACCGGAAGAAACTATGAAATTATGAAAGCAAATACACCGGGGATTACCAGGCATTATGTTGCGTATGAGGGTTGGTGGTTTGTTGTAGGTATAGTTACGGCGGCGATAATCGGTGTACTTACAATAAAAGGTAAAAAGAAAAGTCATTGGATAGAGAAGATACTTTTGATAATGAGCGCTCTGGTAATGGTAATTTATTATACTATGCAGGGGGCCGGCATTATGGATTATAAACAGACAATCTATGTGACTGTTCTGTGGGCTTTGTGGATGTGTAGACATGTTATGCCCGAAGATAATGAAATGTAAGCAATTACATTGCAAATATTACGAAGTTGTTAAAGGCGACTAAGGATGTTAAGTTTTTTATTAACAAATCTGTCATAATTGCATATTTTGTAGCCAAAAAAGCAAAAATTGCGGTGTAAAAAGCACAAAGTAAGGAGCGTAAAAAAGAAAGAGATTGTAAAATGATAACAATCAGGAGGAATTACCATGTGCATGAATAAAAAGAAATGTAGAAAAATCACCGGAATTCTGATTGCACAATTGTGTGCATTATCGGTACTTTCGGGATGTGCTGAAACGGAAGCTGACGGAGATAAGATTGTCATAGTAGAGCAGGATCCTACTGTTATAGAGTATAAGCTGGCAGTAGCTACAATTGATGATGTAGTACAGAGCAAGAGCTTGAGCTGTGAGTATACGCAGTTACATAGAGAGGATATTAGTTTTTCAGTAAGCGGTAAGCAGATATCCAGAGTGTATGTAAAGGAAGGCGATGATGTGAAAAAGGGTCAGCTTCTTGCTGAACTTTCCAGCGGAAGCAGAGAGTCTGAGATAAAGCAGCTGGAATATCAAATAGCGCGGAATAAAATTTTGCTGGAGCAGTTGGATGAGAACGAGAATTATGAAATCTCCAACAGATGGTTGAACTTTATGTACGGCTATAGCTTTGGCAGCGCAGAATCCCTGAAAGAGGGTATTGCAAGCATGCAGCGCAACAATCAGTACACCAGAGAGGATTATCAGGACTCCATCGCTTTGGATGAGGCACAGCTGAATTTGCTGTTGAAGGAGGCAAAGCAGGGGCGGGTATATGCCGGAATGAACGGTACGGTCTCTGATCTCAAGGAGCGTCTGGAAGGAACAACCTCCACAAAGGATCAGGTTATCATGACGATAACTGATAATACGGACTGCTTATTTACGGTGAAAGATATGTCAGCACTCCCTTATATGGCAGAGGGCAAGGAAGTGGAGATGTCTATCAGCTACGGTACCGGTGCCGGTACATATAAACTGATTCCGCATGAGATGGATAAGTGGGAAGATGTTATGATGTTTGAAATCGCTGAGGGCGGTGAGACTGTAGTGATTGAACCGGGTACCAAGGGCACCATGACGGTAGTTTTGGAAGAAAAGAAGCAGGTGTTAACCTTGCCGGCGGAGGCAATTCACAGTGCAGACGGAAAGAGCTTTGTATATGTTGTGGGAGATAACAACATGCGTGAAATAAAGTGGATTGAGGTTGGACTTGCAGGAAAGAACAAGGTTGAGATTGTCTCGGGTCTTGTGGAAGGAGAGAAGGTCGTACTGAAATGAGAAAGAAGAGTATAAGTCTGTTGCTTTGCGGCGTTTTGATGCTGTCACTGTTTGGATGCGGTAAGGAAGAAGCTCAGCCGAGCGCAGGTACAAACATAACATTAATTGAACCGGTGAATGCAACATATAACTATGAAACAGCTACTTACAGAACGATATATGATTCACTGATATATTCGGCCACAGTGCTTCCCTACATAGAGGAGTATTCTACTGACGGTGCATTGACCTTTGACCATTACGGAGCTTATTTCGGTGATGAAGTAAAGAAAGGTCAGACCTTGATTCACACGGATGATTCCGGTATCGATAATCAGATTGAGTCCATGGAGGATTATATTAAGTCCATGGATGAAAGCTATCAGGAATATATGGCAGGAAAAGAAGAAGAGCTTGCAAAGAAGCAGCATACTCTGAATAATCTTCAGGGGTACATGGATGCTTACAATGCAAACCCTGAAAGCTACGACCAGAAGGTTGCGGATGTACAGCTTATCGGACCGTATAGGACCACGGAGCACGCCATCAACACCATTAAGTTGAACATGGAACAGAGAACGGAGCTTTATGAGCTGGACCGTGAGAGACAGGTATACTTATTATCTGAGCTTAAGAAGCAGAAGAAGGGCGCTTCTGTTGTGTCCGAGATATCGGGTGTTCTGGTATCCATGGCACTTGACAGAAACGGAGCTTTTCTTACCGAGGGAGCACATATCGGTGCGGACACACCGGTAGCGGCTGTGGCTGATTTGAGCCAGAGAATTTTAAAGTGTGACTATATTAATTCTTCGAAAATCAGAAAGGCAAAGGATATTTACGCTATCATTGACGGTAACCGTTATGAACTGGAGTATCATCCCATGGATCCAGAGGAGTATGTACAGTTGAATTCCCAGGGAGAGAAGGTATATACCACCTTTACTCTGTTGGGCTGGGGTGAGGAAATAGAAGTCGGTGACTTTGCAGTGATTGCTCTGATGAACGATATCAGTGAAAACGTATTGTCTGTTCCTACAGAGGCTATTAAAAAAGATGATGTGGGCCGTTATGTAAGTGTAAAGAAGGACGGCACAAACAAGCAGGTATATATTAAGACCGGTATAACGGATGGTGTATATACAGAAGTGCTTTCCGGAGTGGAGGCCGGTGATGAAATACTGGTGGAAACTGCCGGGAAAACAGGAAAGACCACTGCAGTGTTGAAAAAAGGTAATTTTAATACTGTATATGAGAGTAAAGCATATATGGAATATCCTTCCCAGAGTGTACTGTACAGTCCTATTGAGAATGGTACCGTTTATTTTGGAAGCACACTTGTGCAGCGTTTCCAGCAACTTAAGAAGGGCGATGATATTGTTACCGTCCGTGTAGAAGCTGATGAGATTGCGCTTCAGCGCAATGAGACCAGGCGCACACGTTTGATGGAGCGTATGGCGGATCTGGAAGAGATGGCTGCAGAAGCAGATACAGAAATGTATGATGAGCAGATTGCCAATATGAAGGAACAAATTGCAGACCTTGACGAAGCGATTGCAAAGCAGAAGGCAGATTTTGCAACTACCGTTATCAAAGCAGAAAAGGGTGGTGTGGTTTTGAACACGGTTTATGCTTCAGAGGAAACCATCATGTCCAGAGGATTTTATATGGTGACTGTAGCTGACGAAGGAACCTGCTTTATTGCCACAGAAGATACCAATCATGTACTGCAGTTTGGTGATGAATTGAAAATCACCTATGATACTCTGGAGCAAAAGGGAAAGACTGTTACGGGTAAAGTGGTAAGTATGGCGCCCATCGGAGTCGGTGCTTCTCTTGTCTCAGGTAACACCTATATAGCAGTGCCGGCAGACAAGGCGGGAGAGATGTCCCAGGCTCTGTTTGCGCAGGAAAGAGGTCCCGGTTGGAGTGTGTATGTTTATGGTTTATCGGGTGCCGTAAGAGAAATGAATAATGTATTGGTGGTGCCTAAAAAGGCAGTTACCGATAAGAATGGTAATACTTATGTAAGCGTAGTGAAGGAAAATGGTGAAATCGTGTCACAGCGCTTTGTTGCAGGCGGATATAATGCCAATTATTACTGGGTTGTAGACGGCCTTACGGAAGGGATGGAAATATGCTTAGAGTAATGTTACAAAAATTATGGCATAAAAAATGGATGGTTCTGTGCCTTCTTTTGGGTAGTATGCTGTTGGTGGCTACAGTTGTGAGCTTTCCGCTGTACCGTAATGCCGCCTTTGACAGAATGCTGACAGATGAATTTACAAACCACCTTGCCTCAACCGGTGAATGGCCGGGACTTAATGAGATGGTTACCATCTCCAAAAAGGATAAAGAAGGAAAAGCCATCAGCCGAATGGAAGAAATGATGGCAGGTCTTTGCGATAATCTTGGAGTTACGGAAAAGAAAAATATCTATTATTATCTCATTGATAAAAAGATGGCTGAATCTACCATGAACAGAAGCGACTCCGGTGAGATCGGATTGCGTCTCGGTTTCCTGTCTGATTTGCCTGATTATGCAAAGATGCTTTATGGTGAAATGTATTCCGAGGACGGTGTGGCGGAAGATGGTGCCTTTGAGGTTGTAGTCAGTCAGGCTACCATGGTTAGTGCCAAGCTGTTAGTGGGAGAAACCCTGGAGTTTAATGCCTTTAAGGATAAGGACGGAAAGCTGGTTCGTGTGAAGGTCGTGGGTGTCTTTGAAGAAGAGGACCGAAATGATTTTTACTGGCAGATAAAGCCGGATGAGATGGATGGCGTCTGCCTGATGAATCAGAATTTATTCCGCGAGTATTTCACGGGAGTAAATGCTGAAAAGTATACTATTACCGCACAGTATTTCAATCTGTTTGAATATGAAGATATTGAAGCAAAGCAGGCGGATGGAATGTCTGAATATGCTAATTGGCTGACAGAAGAAAGTGCCTACAGAAGCACCTTTAAGAGCCATGAATACAAGGATATTTTGGATAGCTTTGAAAAGAAACGCGACAGAATACAGGCAACTTTGTTTATCTTGCAGATACCCGTACTGATTCTGTTGTGTGCGTTCCTGTTTATGATTTCCGGTCAGATGTATGACATGGAGAGAAATGAAATCTCTGTTATGAAGAGCCGTGGCGGTTCCAGCGGTCAGATGTTCAGATTGTACTTTTATCAGAGTATTTTCCTGACATTGCTGGGTGTATTGGCAGGTTTGCCTCTGGGTACAGTGTTCTGCAGAATTTTGGGTTCTGCACAGAATTTCCTGGAGTTTAATGTTACCAGAAGCCTGGCGATTGAGTTTACGCCTGATGTGTGGGGATATGTGGCAGGAGTGTTTGCAGCATCTGTTGCAATTATGACACTGCCGGCATTAAAGCATAGCAGACTTACAATTGTAAAACTGAAACAATCCAATGCCCTTCGCAAGAAGTCATGGTGGGAAAAATTGTTTTTGGATGTGATTTGTCTTGGTGTGGCAATTTACGGATACTACAACTTCTCCAAAAATTCTCAGGCGATGGTGGAAGATGTATTGCAGGGTAAATCCTTAGATCCCTTGTTGTATATCAGTTCTTCCCTGTTTATTATGGGTATGGGTCTTCTCTTCTTGAGATTACAACCCCTTTTGGTGAGAATTGTATACGGAATCGGTAAAGGCTTATGGAAGCCTGCAAGCTATGCTTCCTTTACTGAGATTATTAAGAACGGCAGAAAGCAGCAGTTTATTATGTTGTTTATGATACTGACCATATCTCTTGGTATGTACCATGCTACCGTAGCAAGAACCATTCTGCAGAATGCAAAGGACAATGCAGAGTATGTTGTCCCTGCGGATATTATGATTGGAGAGCAATGGCAGGATAACTCCGGTACTGTTACTACCAGCCAGGGTACTGCAGCGAATACCAAGAAAGAGTACAAAGAGCCTGATTTTGGTAAGTATAACAAAATTGAGGGAGTTAATTCATTTACCAAGGTTATCAATGATACAAAGGCTTCTGTAGCAGTATCTAAGGATGAAGCAAATTGTACCGTACAGGGTATTCATACAAAAGAGTTTGGTGAGATTACATATCTTCCCGAGGGACTTATGCCGGAGCATTATTATGCATATCTGAATAAGCTGGCAAGCGAACCCAAAGGAATATTGGTGTCCAAGAATTTCCAGAGTCTTCACGGCTGTGAGATAGGAGATACTTTGGATATCAAGAGCAAGGATGACTTCGCGTTTACCGGTAAGATTGTAGACTTTATTGATTACTGGCCGGGTTATGTGCCCACCACCATGGAGCTGGATGCTGAGGGCAATGTGGTGAAAAAGGACAGTCTGTTGATTGTGGCTAATATTGCTGCATTACAGCAGAAGTGGGGACTGACGCCTTATGAAGTATGGATGTCCATGGAGAATCCGGATGAAACCGACAGTGTATATCAGTGGATTGAAGAGCAGGATGTACATGTAAAGAAGTTTACGGATAAGAGCGTGGAGCTTGCGAAGGTGGAAGAGGATCCCCTGCTTCAGGGTACTAACGGTGTGCTTACCATGGGCTTCATTGTTACCATTATTCTCTGCGGTGTAGGTTATCTGATTTATTGGATTATGTCCATCCGCTCCAGAGAAATGCTGTTTGGTGTCCTTAGGGCGTGCGGTATGCATAAGGGAGAACTGTTCCATATGTTAATTAACGAGCAGATATTCTCCGGTGTACTTTCTATTTTTGCTGCGGTAGGAATCGGAAGTATTACTACCAAGATGTTTGTACCGATGATTCAGACCGCGTATGCGGCTTCCAATCAGGTATTGCCCATGCAGCTGATTACCAATCCACAGGATATGGTGCGTCTGTATGGCGTGGTTGCCGGTGTAATGGCGCTGTGCCTGCTTGTGTTGATTGTATTGGTGTTTAAGTTGAATGTTACAAAGGCGTTGAAGTTAGGTGAAGAATAATGGAAAATAACAATATTATTGAGATTAAAAATGTGAATAGAATTTTCCCTACTGCCGGCGGTGACTTTCAGGCACTTAAGGATATCAATGCCGGTATACCCAAGGGAGTACTTACGATTTTAAAGGGACGTTCCGGTTCCGGAAAGACCACGCTTCTCAATATTGTGGGAGCGCTTGACAGACCGACCTCCGGAGAGGTAATTATCCAGGGCAAAAATATCTGTGATTTGTCCGATACGGCAAGAGAGAAGCTGCGCAGAACCAGCATCGGCTTTGTGTTTCAGTCGGTTTCGTTGATTCCTACTATGAATGCATTCCAGAATGTGGAGTTTTCCATGCGCCTGGCAGGCATTAAAGAGGGAAGAAAGCAACGCGTGGAAGAGTGCCTTAAGATGGTAGGCCTTGGAAACAGAATGCATCATATGCCCTCTGAAATGTCCGGTGGTGAGCAGCAGCGTGTGGCGATTGCAAGAGCGATTGCCCACAGGCCGGCAATCCTTCTTGCGGATGAGCCTACGGCAGAGCTTGACAGTGCAATGGCAGCAGAGGTTACCAAGCTCTTCCAGGAAATGACAAAGACAGAGAATGTTACCATCATAATGACAACACACGATACAGGTCTGATGGATGCGGGCGATAAGGTTATCGAGTTGGAAAATGGTCAACAGGTCACGAGTGAATAGGAGAGGAAACTATGCCGGAGAATATGATACAGGCTGACGGCCTGGTAAAAATTTATAAGTCAAAGCAGACTGAAGTGCTGGCATTGCAGGGACTGGATTTGGTTGTGGAGAAAGGTGAGCTGACCGCGCTGATTGGAAACAGTGGTAGCGGTAAATCTACCTTCTTAAACATGATTGGCGGACTTGACAGACCCAGTGCAGGTTCGCTGATGGTAGGTGGCAAGAATCTGTTTACCATGACAGAAAAGCAGCTTGTGAGATATAAGCGCGATACTGTCGGTTTCGTGTGGCAGAATAACGGACGTAATCTGTTGCCCTATCTGACTGCAATAGAGAATATTATGTTGCCCATGCATCTGTCGAGCGGCAAGAAAAAGAAGGAAAAAGCAGTGGAGCTTCTGGAAATGGTGGGAATGTCTCACAAGAAGTACAGCAGATTGAATATGCTTTCCGGTGGTGAGCAGCAGCGAATTGCAATTGCAATTGCTCTGGCAAATTCACCCAAGCTTCTTTTGGCGGATGAGCCTACGGGTAGTGTTGACCCTAAGACTGCAAATTATATTTTTGATATATTTACCGAGTTAAACAAGGCGGGTCAGACTATTCTGATTGTTACCCATGATATTGCGCTTTCCAAAAAGGTTAAGCGTGTAGTGGCAATCAGGGACGGTAAAATCAGTAGTGAGCGTATTTTGAAAGAGAAGTATGCAGACCGTCTGAAGGAGGTAACCATCGACTGGCGTATGGAGGATACTCAGGAGGAATATGTTATCATGGATAAAGCAGGCCGCGTTCAGATTCCCAAAGAAATCATCGGTGCTCTGAACCTAAAGGATAACAAGGTGAAGCTGGAGCTGGTGGACGGCAAGGTCGTTATCACCGGACCTTCAGAAGAAGCCTAAAGCAATATAGAGTGAAACATTAAACGCACCCCGTAAGACGCGGGGTGCGTTTTGTGTGGCAGGGGGAGCTGGGCGGTCAGGGGAGGATACCATGGGACAAGCAGCGCATTCTGAGCACGCCGGTCCTTAGCGAGGTAATTGCGTCGTAAGATGCAATTAAGCGAGCTTAGTACCGCTGCGATGCGAAGCATAGCGGAAGCGTGCCTGCGGCTCCCATGGTATCCTCCCCAGACCGCCCAGCTCCTCCCTGCCACACAAAACGTTTAAAATGTTTCAAAAGTCAAAAATTTACATCTATTATGCAAGATAGTCCATTTAGATTTTCCTTTAACTTGAGTAGAATGATATCGTAAGCACTATATGTAGTAAAAATATTAGTATTTGCCTATGGAAGTGAGATTAGGATGAAGAAAAAGATATTTAAAAAGATTGCATTGACAGAAAAATTATTGCCGTTGCTCAATATGTGTGGAATAACAAGCAGTGATTTGTTGTATGCGTCTGAAACGGATTTGAATGAAGAAGGTGGATATGCAGCCGGAGCACTTCTTTTAACCAAGGAGAAGCTTTATGTGTTTAAGGCACCTGCAAAGGCGTCCCATATTCATTATTATAAGGGCTATGCGGCGCAGGAAGAGCCTGAGCTTATAGGAGAAGATTATGCATGGGAAGCAATTGACCTTGCTGATATCGACAGACTGTGGGTTGAAATGGGAGTGGGGTGCAATTCCCTGGTTGTGCGAATAGGAGAAGAGACCAGACTTCTTGCCATGTTTACCCAGCTTCATAAACGTACCATAGCCCGCCTTGTGCGCGGTATCGAACAGATGAAGGACGGTAAGGAATTTGAACTTCCCGAGGAAGAGGAGCAGTACTGCCCTAAGTGCGGTGGTATGTATCCTGACCGTTCCAGAAAAGTGTGTCCCAACTGTATGGACAGAAGAAGCGTCTTTTTCCGTGTGCTTGGTTACTTTAAGCCTTATCGTGTAAAGTTTGTGATTCTGTTTTTGTGTACAGTTGCAACAGCAATGCTTAATCTGGTGTGGCCTTATTTAAACGGTACCATACTCTACGATAAGATTTTGGGAAAGAGTGAACCTTTTCTGAAAGAGATGGGTATTGAAAATGGTGATTTTGTTGTGGCGCTGCTTTTACTGGTACTTACCATGGCAGCCACAAAGGTGGTGCAGCTGCTTTTGCAGATGTTACAGGGTACCTTTACGGCACAGATGGTTATCAATGTAGTGCGCGACATGAAGAAGGATGTTTTCGGCATTATGGCGAAGCTTTCCATCAACTTCTATAAGAGCCGTCAGACGGGCGGTCTTATGACCAGAGTAATGTCTGATGCGGACCGAATTACCGGATTCTTCGTGGATGGTGCGCCCTATATCCTGATACATGGTTTTACAGTAGCGGCAACTGTTATCGTAATGCTTGGTATTAACCCCATGATGACACTTCTCACAGTGGTGCTTTTGCCGGTGCTTGTAGCGGTAAGCATGTACCTTCGCCCCAAGATTTGGGTAATGTTCGGTAGAAGACATAGGGCAGAGCGTTCCTTAAACAGCGGCGTAAACGATAACTTAAGCGGCGCCAGAGTTGTAAAGAGCTTTGGCCAGGAGAGCAGAGAGGTAAAGCGCTTTGCCAATAACAATAAGAATTTGAGAGATGCGGAAATTGCCATAAGCTACCGTCAGAATTACTTCCATGTGGTATATGGTGCGGCGCAGAGTATTGCAACCATCGGTGTGTGGATTCTCGGTGTATATTATCTGATGAGTGAGAATAACAGAGGCATCAACCTCGGTGTGCTTATCACTTTCGTAGGATATGTAGGACAGCTGCAGGGCCCCATGAACTTCTTTGCCAATATACATAACTGGTGGGCAGACTCCATGAACAGTGCCCAGCGTATTTTTGAAATCGTAGATGCAATACCTCAGGTGCAGGAGCCTGCGCATCCCAAGAAGTTGGGTGAGCCTATCGGAAATATCTCCTTAAAGGATGTTACCTTCGGATATGAGGTAAACAGACCTGTGCTTAAGAATATCAACGTGGATATCCCGGCGGGCAGCATGTTTGGTATTGTCGGACGTTCCGGAGCAGGAAAGACCACATTGGTTAATCTGATTTCCAGAATGTACGATACCCAGGAGGGCAGCATTTCCATAGACGGTATCAATGTAAAGGATTTGTCCTTCCATGAACTGAGAAAGAATGTTGCAATGGTATCCCAGGACACCTACATCTTCATGGGAACGGTTGCAGAGAATATCGCATACGGTGACAGAGAGGCAGGCATCAAGGAGATTATGAGAGCTGCCAAGCTCGCGGGCGCACATGAATTTATCATGCGTATGCCCGACGGATATGATACCAAAATCGGAGCATCGGGAAGACAGCTTTCAGGCGGTGAACGTCAGAGAATCTCCATTGCGAGAGCGATTTTGGCGAATCCCAAGATACTGATTTTGGATGAGGCGACAGCTTCCGTGGATACAGAGACAGAGAGAGTAATACAGAAATCAATCAATTATCTGGTGCAGGGCAGAACTACCATTTCCATTGCCCACAGATTGTCTACGCTGAGGGATGCGGATTACCTGGTGGTAATCGACCACGGTGAGATAACAGAGAGAGGAACCCATGAGGAATTAAAGGCTCTGAAGGGAACCTACTACAAGCTTTTGGAATTGCAGACCAAGGCACTTGATAGGGAAGAGAAGGTGTTTTCATAATGGATAGAGAAAAAGATTTTATGGAAGAAAAAGATTTTGCATTATCTCAGATGGAGCAGGAAACAGACGAAATGCTCCGTATCAGATATTTGAATAAAGACAATGCGGTGTTTGAACGCACCGGAACCGGATTTTTAAGCCTGAGAATCGGAGAAGAGTTTTATCCCAGAGTACAGGTGGTTAGAATGTTCCCGTTCATGCACGTGGATGAGCTGTTATCCATCAGAACACCGGATGAGCGCTCCAAAGAGATTGGGATTATTGAAAAGCTTACCGATGTGACTCCTGAGACGGTGGAGATGCTTAATGAGCAGCTGACACTTCACTATTTCACACCGGTAATCACAAGGATTCACAGTATTAAGGATGAGTACGGATATGCTTATTGGAATGTGGACACAGACCATGGTCCCTGCCGCTTTACCATGCAGATGGGCGGAAGTGCGGTGGTGCATTTGTCCGATACCAGAATCCTGATTATGGATATTGACGAAAACCGTTTTGAAATTCCGGACATCATGGCATTGACAAACAATGAGAGGAAGAAGCTTGACTTGTTCCTGTAAGGAAAGGTAGGTATCCGCATGATACTAAAATATGATTTATCCAAAGAGAATACAGAACTTTGCGGGCTTGCCCCTGAGGAAGAAATCTATTACTGCCTGCCCTTGGACATTGATTTGAAAGGTAATTTCAGACAGAATTCCTACACGGTAATGACGAATAGAAGAGTTCTCATTTTGGAAGAAGGAGAATTGACCAAGGAATATCTGATTGAGCAGTGCGACTCCATCCGCAGTGAGCCCAGAATTGCCTGCGGTATCCTCTATCTTGAGAAGGACGGCAAACAGATTTTGCTGGGTAGATTTTCCGCAAAGCATCTGACCAGATACTCTTATCTGTTCAGAGGAATGCAGATTTTTAAGCAGGGACGTACGGATCATGTGGTGAGTAACGAATATGAACGCTCCTGCCCCAAGTGTGGAAGGGCACTTCCCGGCACCAAGGAGTGTCCCAGATGTGCAGGTAAAAAGGATGGCATGGTATATACACTACTGACACTGATGAAGACACATGCCGGAAGATTGGCTGTGATACTGTTTCTCATGTTCCTGGCAACCGTGGTTACTCTGGCGAATCCCCTGATTCAGAGATACCTTATCGACGATGTGTTGCTTCGGGAGGAAAAGAACTACAGTGAAGCGCTCTGGTGTCTGGGACTGATGTTTGCAATGAGCGTGGGTATTGTGTTTATTAATGCAGGAAAGAGCTTTCTTTGTGCTAAGCTTGGAGCACATGTGGGCGAGGATTTAAGAGAGCAACTGTTTACCAAAATCCAGCAGCTGTCCCTGTCCTTCATCGGTGACAGAAGCCCCGGAGAGCTGATGAACAGAATTCTTCATGATACGGCGAGAATCAAGGATTTCTTTGCAAATATGTTCTGCAATATGTTTACGATTGTCATCATGTTCGTAGTGGTATGTGTCTATATGCTGGTTCTGAATTGGAAGCTGGCGATACTGGCATTTGTGTTTGCACCGCTTACGGTTATCCTGTCCATGGCATGGCGCAAAAATATTCAGAAGCGTTTCAGATTACAGTGGTTGAAGAGCGACAAGGTAAACAGTAATTTGCAGGATGTTATCTCCGGTATGGCGGTTGTAAAATCCTACGGTCAGGAATACAGGGAAGCGGAGCATTTTGGTGAGACTACGGATGAGCTCGCAAGAATCCAGAGAAGCAACGAAGTGTTCTTTGCAATCTTTTATCCCATATTATCCTTCCTTCTGGGCGTCGGCATTTATCTGATTACATACTTTGGAGGAAAGAATGTTATCCTCGGAAGCATGACGCCGGGTGAGCTTTTACAATTTATCAATTACACATCCATGCTTTACAACTATGTGAACTGGATAAGCGGTATGCCGAGATCCCTTATGAATCTGGCTACCAGCTTGGAGCGTGTGGGAGATGTCATGAAGCAGGAACCCACTATTGTAAATCACGAGGATGCGGTTGAACATGAAATTGAAGGAGAAATCACCTTCAAAAATGCTTCCTTCGGATATAAGTCCTATCAACCGGTTATAGAGGATGTCAACCTTACGGTACACAAGGGCGAGATGATTGGTCTTGTGGGAGCTTCCGGAACCGGTAAGTCTACACTGATTAATCTGGTTATGCATTTGTACGAGGTAGATGACGGACAAATTTTGGTGGATGGTATTGATATCCGCAAGATTAAGCTGGAAAACTATCACAGTCAGATTGGTGTGGTATTGCAGGAGAATTTCCTCTTTGCGGGCACAATTTATAACAATATCCGCTTTGCGAAGCCGGATGCAACCTACGAGGAAATCATTCAGGCAGCGAAGATGGCAAATGCCCATGACTTTATCTGCAGTCTTCCGGACGGATATAACACTTATGTAGGTGAGAAGGGACATAATCTTTCCGGCGGCGAGCGCCAGCGTATTGCCATTGCGAGAGCGATGTTAAATAATCCGAGACTTCTGATTTTGGATGAGGCTACTGCAAGTCTTGATACGGAGAGTGAATACCTGATTCAGAAGGCTATCGGCAGATTGACGGAAGGCAGGACAACATTTGCGATAGCACACAGATTATCAACCTTGAAGGATGCCAATCGTCTGGTAGTAATTGACGGACATAAGATTGCAGAGGTGGGAACACATGAGGAGCTTCTTGCAAAGAAGGGTATCTATTACGGATTGGTTCAGGCGCAGCTTAAAGTAAAGTTGTAAGTTAAAAAATATGAATATCCTCAGCGGTCGGTTTTTTTGAAAATGCCAAAGAAACCGGCCGCTTTCTATTGTTAAATATTACCATGACTTTTTGGGGTGATTTCAAAAATAATCTCAAGTGGCAAATTGACTAAAAAGCTAAGGAATAGTATACTTAAATAGACGAAAGTAATAACAGATTGTACAGATTGATGAGGATTTGGGAAGGAGGCATGGGAAAGTTGCACAATAAAAAAAGGGGAATGGGAGACATGGATTGAGCAATTCGTGAAGAAAAGACAGCAAGAATTGAGGAGATATGTTAAGGGGGTTTAAAGTATAATGTAACTTGTCGCAAGTTGCATATTGCGAAAACATACCCATTTTGGGTAAGTCTATCATGTTATTTTAATACAGGGAGGAAGTTATGAAGGACTCTGTTAAAAAGTTAATCCTATTGGGAAGTCTTGTGTTGGTTATCGCAGGTTTTTATTTTATTAAGAACCTTACTGAAGCTACCGACTTCCACGACAAGTACGAAGGGTATGATCTGACACAGGATGTTGCCGGTGCCAGCAGAGAAGGTACCTATGATAAGTATCTTCAGGCACATCAGGATGCAGTATGCCCGCAGAAGGACATTGTAATCGATGTTCTTGATTATGTATCCGGAGAAGGCGTGACTGCTCATTCCGAATACGAAGGTGCTAAGGATGTTTTATTTACTGAGGGCGGTTCTACCGTTACTTGGAAGGTAAACGTACCCGAAGCCGGTTTTTATAACCTTTATTTTGACTATCTGGCTGCCCAGTCCAGAGGTATTGCTGTTGAACGTGCAATTTACATCAACGGCGAGCTGCCTTTTTCCAATGCCGGCAATGTCAGATTCACAAGAATGTGGGTTGATGGCGGTGAAGTTAAGGTAGATAATCGTGGCAATGAAATCCGTCCTACTCAGGTTGAAAAGTTCGGCTGGCAGGGCGAATATTGTCGTGACGACAGAGGCTATGTAGAAGAGCCGTTCCAATTCTATTTTGAGAAGGGTGAGAACACTGTTACCGTCGAAGGCGTGAATGAGCCCATTGCACTTAAGGCAGTGACACTCAAGGCAGTGAAAGAGATGGCAACTT
Organism: Lachnospiraceae bacterium; assembly: GCA_015056975.1. Lineage (GTDB taxonomy): Bacteria > Bacillota > Clostridia > Lachnospirales > Lachnospiraceae > Acetatifactor. The sequence continues at coordinate 22,270 of SVFG01000008.1, forward strand.
ATGAAGAGTATCTTGCCGCTCAGACCGGAAGCGCTGCAACCGGAGAAGGACTTACATATTTGCAGAGAATCGAAGGCGAGGATGCAAGCTTGCGTTCGGAATCATCTTTATATGCTAAGTATGACCGTGGTTCTGCTATCACGTCTCCTTATAGTGTAAACAAGACTATACTGAACTACACCGGTGGTGAAGCTTGGAAGACTGCAGGTCAGTGGATTCAGTGGGATTTTGAAGTTCCCGAGGATGGTTTCTACAATATTACCGTTAAAGGACGTCAGAATTATTCCAGAGGTATCGTATCCGCAAGACGTTTATATATTGATGGAGAGACTCCCTTTGAGGAAGCAATGAGAGTGGAGTTCGAGTACGGTGATGATTGGAACACCATGACTCTTGCCGATGATGAGGGAACTCCTTATAAGTTCTATCTTACAAAGGGTAGCCATACTATCCGTCTCGAGGCAAATCTCGGCGGAATCGGTACTATTTTAAGAGAAATCGAAGACTCTACATATCGTTTGAACCAGATGTATCGTACCATTCTGGTTTATACAGGCTCTGCACCTGATGCGTACAGAGATTATAAGATTGATCAGGTATATCCTGCAGTAATTGAGGCTATGGATTTGGAATACAAGCGTCTTTACAAGCTGGTTGATGACACTGTTCTTTATACGGGACAGAAGGGAGATCAGATTGCAACTGTTCAGACCCTGGCACGTCAGCTTGAGAAGTTTGTTAAGAGACCTGATAAGATTACAATTGAATTTGCAGGATTTAAGGATAATATTACTGCACTTGGTACTGCATCCATGAACATGAGCGAGTCCAAATTGGATGTCGACTATCTGGTTGTAAGCGGTACTGATGCTAAGGTGCCTGTAGATAAGGCAAATGCTTTCCAGAAGGTATGGCATGAAATCAAGTCCTTCATTGCTTCTTACACCGTTGATTATAGCTCAGTCGGTGATGTTTACGAAGGTGAAGGAGACGATGAAATAGTTGATGTTTGGGTTCTGACCGGTCGTGATCAGGGTACTATTTTGAAGTCCATGGTTGACGATACCTTTACACCCGACACCGGTATTAAGGTTAACGTACAGATTGTAGGTGCTGACGCGGTTTTAAATGCAGTACTTGCAGGACGCGGACCTAACATTGCACTTTCCGTAGGTGCAAACCTTCCTGTAGACTATGCTCTCCGTGGTGCTGCGGAAGATTTAAGACAGTTTGATGATTTGGATGAAGTGTTGACCAGATTCTCTGAGAGCTCTTATGAGCAGTATAAATTGGATGATGCATTGTATGCACTTCCTGAGACCATGACTTTCCAGATGATGTTCTATCGTAAGGACATTATGGAACAGCTTGAATTAGAGCTACCTCAGACTTGGGAAGAGCTGATTGCAATCCTTCCCACTATCCAGTGTAACAATATGTCTGTCGGTATCCCTTGTGCGGCAGGAAGCAGTGGAGTTGCAACCTCTGATATTTCCATGTACTTCTGTCTGTTGTATCAGTACGGCGGAGATATGTACAACGAGAGAGGTACCAAGGCGATTACCGATAATGAGGAAGGTGTGGCAGCATTCGCTGATTACACTGAATACTTTACCGATTACGGTTTGCCTCAGGTATATGACTTCGCAACCCGTTTCCGTTCCGGTGAAATGCCTTTGGCAATTGCACCCTTCAGTACCTACAATACATTGGTTGTATCCGCACCCGAAATCCGTGGTCTGTGGGATATGACAATCATCCCCGGTACCGAGAGAGTGGATGAGAACGGAAATACCTATATTGACCGTTCTGACTTTATCACAGGCTCTGCAACCATCATGTTTAAGGAAGAGAGCGAAAGCTTGAAGCAGAAAGCATGGGAGTTCATGAAGTGGTGGAGCTCTGCTGATACACAGGTTAGATTCGGCCGTGAAATGGAAGCGTTACTCGGTGCTTCTGCAAGATATGCAACTGCAAACAGAGAAGCATTCAATCAGCTTGGCTGGAGTGCTGAAAATATCAGAGTATTAAATGAGCAGTGGGATCAGACTGTGGGTATCCGAGAAGTTCCCGGTGGTTACTTTACCGGTCGTCACATCACCAATGCAATCCGTCGTATCATTATGACTGGTGAAGATCCGAGAGAGACAATTCTGGATTACACCATGGATATTAATGACGAGCTTGCGAAGAAACGTGCCGAATTCGGTATGCCACTTGAGTAGGAGGCTGAGATGAAAGAATATTTAAAGAAATATTGGACTTTACGTAAACATAATTTTAAGGTTGGTCTTAAGAAGGCAAAAAGAAGCAAAATGTGTTATTTGTTCTTGCTTCCCTACGCAGTGATATTTTTTATGTTTGTCATTTTGCCTGTAATATCATCCATTTTCTTGAGTTTTACATACTACAACGTATTGGAAACTCCCCGATTTATCGGACTTGATAACTACTTCAATCTGATTTTACAGGACGATATCTTCATCACGGGTGTGAAAAACACCCTGATGATTGCTATCATCACGGGTCCTCTCGGTTACCTTGCATCTTTCCTGTTTGCATGGCTGATTAACGAGTTGCCCAGATGGTTACGTACCATTGCAATTGTAATTTTCTATGCTCCTTCAATTGCAGGTACCCTGATTAACATCTTCAGTACGGTTATCTTCCGTGGTGACCAGTATGGATGGATTAACGGATTTTTAATTGAAACAGGATTGGTTGATTCCCCTATTCTTTGGTTATCCAATCCTAAGTATATGCTTTGGATTTGTATGATTGTTATCCTGTGGCAGAGCTTGGGTACCGGATTCCTTGCATTCGTTGCAAGCTTGCAGAACGTTGACCGTGCACAGTACGAGGCAGGTTACATCGACGGTATCAAGAACCGTTGGCAGGAGCTTTGGTGGATTACCCTTCCCAATATGAAGCCGGCATTGATGTTCGGTGCGGTTATGACCATTACCAACTCCTTCGGTGTAAGTGCTATTCCGATGGCTCTTTGCGGATACCCCAGTACCGACTATGCGGCACGTACCATCGTAACGCATTTGTATGACTATGGTATTACCAGATTTGAGATGGGTTATGCATCAGCGATTGCAACCATTCTGTTTTTCATGATGATTTTATGTAACAAAGCAATTCAAAGTCTGTTAAGAAGAGTAGGAACCTGATATGAGCAAAGTAAAAGTAGAAAAAGAAACACAACACAAAATAAAGTTATTGAAGAAACGCAAACCGAACCGTTCCAGAGTGGGAGATTTCTTTGTTTACCTTTTCCTCGTTTTAATGGCGATTGCAATGGCATTCCCGTTGGTATTCTCCATCAATAGTGCCTTGAAACCGCTTGACGAGTTGTTTAAGGTTCCCCCGACCATATGGGCATTGAACCCTACACTGGATAACTTCGCTGATTTGTTTGTAACAATGGGTAAATCCTGGGTGCCTTTCTCCAGGTACATATTTAATACTGTATTTATTACCGTAGTTGGTACGGCAGGACATTTGATTATTGCATCCATGGGTGCGTTCGTTGTTGCTAAATACGATTTCCCCGGATGTAAGACATTCTTTGCTATCTCCGTAACCTCCCTGATGTTCACCGGTATGGTTACTCAGATACCTAACTACGTAATTATCAATGCATTGGGTTGGATTGATACCTACTATGCAATCATTATCCCTGCATTTGCATCTACAACCGGCTTCTTCTTTATGAAGCAGTTTATGGAAGGTCTGCCCATGTCTCTTATTGAGGCGGCAAAGATTGACGGTGCAAATGAGTGGAAGGTATTCATCGGTATCGTAATGCCCAACGTTAAACCTGCATGGTTGACCATGATTATTTATTCCGTACAGGGTCTTTGGAATAACCCGGCTTCCATGTACATTTACTCTGAAGAGAGAAAGCTACTGGTATATGCGTTAAACCAGGTCCTTGCCGGCGGTATTGCCAGAACAGGACAGGGTGCAGCGGTTTCTGTTATTATCATGATAGTGCCGGTTCTTACCTTCATTTTATCCGAAAGTCAGATTTTGGAAACAATGGCAAGCTCCGGTTTGAAAGATTGATATGGAAGAGGATTGGAATATGAGAAAAGTGATGAAAAGAGTCGGCGCGCTGATGGCGAGTGTCGTAATTGCATTAAGTTCCTCCATAGTAGCAGCGGCCGAAGAAGGTTATACCTACAATTACGATTACTGGGGAGATGTACAGTACGGTCCCGATGCATATGCGGTTTCGGGCGTATACACATCCGTGGAGCTTGGACTTGATAAGAAGCTCACCCTGGCAGAAAGTTTATATGTACATGAGAATATGCTTTATATCTGTGATACCGGTAACAACCGTATCATAGAGATGGAGCGTACCGAGATCGATAAGTTCGAGGTAAGAAGATATATTGACAGCTTTAAAGGCAAAGCTGAAGTGAAGACATTGTCCGGTCCTACTGATATTTCCATTTCGGAAGACGGCAATTATATGTTTATTTGTGACAAGGGCAATGAAAGAGTACTCAAGCTGGATAAGGATTTAAATTACATTATGGAGTTTACTAAGCCCACTGATGCTACCTTTGACCAGTCCTTGAGCTTCCAGCCTCACAGACTGATTACTGACAAGGCAGGTCGTGTGTACTGTATCGCAACCAATGTCAACAAGGGTTTGATTAAGTTTGAGCCCGATGGCGTATTCTCGGGATTCGTAGGAGCTACTCCTGTTAGTTATACAATGGCTGATTACCTGAGAAAGAAATTTGCTACTGCAGCACAGAGAGCACAGATGGAAGCATTTGTACCTACCGAGTACAGTAACATTTATGTTGACGATTCCGGTTTTATCTATGCAACAAGCTTTAATATTTCCGCAGCAGATATTGACACCGGTAAGATTGCCCCCATCAGAAGATTGAACTTGCTTGGCAATGATATCCTTATCAGAAACGGTGAATGGAAGGTAATCGGTGATTTGTATTTTGATAAGGGAGGCGGTGCTGACGGCCCTTCCCGATTTACAGATGTAACTACATTCGACAATGATGTTTACACATGTCTGGATAAGACCAGAGGACGACTTTTCACCTATGATGATCAGGGAAGAATGCTTTGGGCATTCGGTGGTACCGGTGGTAACACCAAGGGTTACTTCAAGATTCCCGTATCTATAGAACATATGGGATATGATTTAATCGTTCTTGACCAGCAGGAGGCAAGCATCACGGTATTTTCACCCACCGAGTTCGGTAATATGGTGTTTAGCGCACTGGATCAGTTCTCCGCAGGTGAATATGAGAAGTCTGCTGAAAGCTGGCAGAAGGTTATCGATTTGAACGGTAACTATGATTTGGCATATATCGGTATCGGACGTACTCTGCTTCGTCAGGAAAGATACAAGGAAGCAATGGAATACTTCGAACTCAAATATGACAGAGACAATTACTCCAGAGCGTTTAAGCATTATCGTCAGGAGTGGATTGAAGACAATATTGTAATGATTATTGTTGTTGTATTATTAGTACTCTGTGTACCGCTTGCGATTGGCAGAATCAAGCGAATCAAATGGCAGATTGACACAGCTGATATCTTTAGAGTTTAAGATGGAATGGAGGAAAATATGTTCACAGCGTTAAAAAAGAAAGAGACTTATACGAAATATTTTGCATCGCTGAAGTATGCTCTCTATTGCATCACTCATCCCCTGGATGGATTCTGGGATTTGACACATGAGAAGAGAGGCTCTATTGCAGCAGCAAATACAATTTTGATTATTACGGTTATGACAAAGCTGGCAAAGCTTTACTTTACCGGTTTTATGATTAACACGGTTTATTGGCCGGAAATCAATATATTCCTGCATATTGCAGCAATTGTATTTCCGTTGGCCTTATTCTGTGTTGGTAACTGGGGTCTGACCACACTGTTTGACGGTAAGGGAAGACTGCCTCAGATTTATATGGCTACCTGCTATGCGTTCACACCTTATCCGTTACTTCAGATTCCTCTGATTCTTGTAAGTAATGTAGTAACGGCGGAAGAGGCTCAGCTGTATCATACATTGAGCACTGTTTCTTTGGTATGGGCGGCTGCGCTGATTGTAGCTGCGATGATTCAGATACATGAGTATAGTGTAAGTAAAACAGTATTTTTCCTGATTGCATCTCTGTTTGCTATGCTGGTTATTGTATTTGTATTGCTTTTGTTCTTTAGTATGATAACGCAGGGACTTTCCTATTTTGTTTCTATATATCGAGAGCTATCCTTCCGATAATAGTAGCAGAATGGATGATTGAAATCGTAGGGAGAAACAGGAATGAAAAAGGATAAATCAGTAAAAAAGGCAGAGCTTAAAGCTGCCATCATAAGTAAATTAAAAAGTTTGATTGGTCCGTTGATTATTACTGCAATCATTATTGCCGGCGTTATTTTCATAACCACTTCCGAAACCGAGGAGGAGGTAAAGGAAATCGTTAAGGCTAACAGATATGAAGGCACAACGGATATCATGAAGCTGGAAAATGATGAGTTGTTATTCGCATTGGACCCGGCTACAACACATTTTGAAATTACGGTTAAGGATACCGGCGCGGTATGGAAATCCATTCCCGACGGTGCGGCATCTGACCCTATTGCTTCCAAGAAGGCACAGGAAGCAGGAAAGGTACAGTCCACACTTTATGTTACCTATGGTACACAGAGTATGGAGAAGATGCTCTATGATAACTACAATTATGGTATTATTAATCAGATTTATAACATCGAGCAGGGCGATGATTACATTAAGGTATGCTATTCCGTAGGTAAGCAGGAGAAGCAGTACACATTGCCCACAGCCATCAGAGAGGCAGATTACGAAAAGTATCATGCCCTGATGGATGTTAATCAGCAGGATTTGATGGATCAGCGTTATAAGAAGCTGGACATTAATAACCTGGGAAGAACAGATGAGAAGAATAAGGATGAGCTTCTCAAGAATTATCCTATTATGGAGACAGAGGTAATTTACGTTCTCCGTGATGGTACCAAGGACAATGTCAGAACCAAGCTGGAAGAATATTTTGCAGCTGCAGGTTATACCGCAGAAGAGCATGAAGAGAATAAGAAATTGGATATGTCTACAAGCTCCAGTGATGACCCCGTATTCAATGTAAACGTATATTATCGTTTGGAGGGTAAAGATTTTGTTGTGGAAGTACCTTTGAACGAGCTTGAGTACAGAGACGATTATCCTATTGTTGCATTGGATATTCTGCCCTTCTTTGGTGCGGGCGGTACCGAGGATGAAGGATTTATGCTTGTACCTGAAGGTGGCGGCGGTATCATCAACTTCAACAACGGTAAGATTACCCAGAACTACTATTATGCGAACCTCTATGGTTGGAATATGGCTACCCACAGAACAGAAATTGTACAGGAGACCAGAACACACTTTAATGTGTTTGGTATTTCTAAGGCAGACAACTCCTTTATCTGTATTTTGGAAGATGGTAACGCATATGGTACCGTAGTAGCTGATATCAGCGGAAAGACCAACAGCTTCAATGCTGCCAATGCACAGTATAAAATTACGCATCGTGCACAGTATGATATCGCTGACAGATTCCAGGGAAATATGTTCGTGTATCAGGATGAACTTCCTGATGAGAATCTTGTAAACAGATATCGTTTTGTGGATTCCGGAAGCTATGTTGATATGGCGAAGACATATAATGAATACCTTGTTGAGAAGTATCCTGATGAGTTTACTATGAATGATGACACAGAAGCTCCAATGGCTGTGGAAATTCTCGGCGCTGTAGATAAGGTTACACAGGTAATGGGTGTTCCTGCTTCCAGACCCTTAAAGCTTACTTCTTACAAAGAAGCTGATGAAATTGTCAGTGCACTTAAAGGCAACGGTATCAATAATATGTTTGTAAAGCTCAGCGGTTGGGCAAATGGCGGTATCCGTCAGGAACTGATGACCGATGTGAAGCTGGTATCTGCATTAGGTAAAGGAAAAGATTTAAAGAATTTTGTAAATAATGCGAATGCAAATGGTATTCCCGTATACCTTGACGGTATTACCGATTACGCATATCACAGTAATTTCTTTGATGGTTTTATGGTTTCAAGAGATGCTGCAAGATATGTAACGGATGAAGAGGTAGAGTTGTATCCCTTCTCTAAGGTTACCTATGGTCAGTTGAAGAGTGAGGAAATTTATTATTTGCTTAAGCCCTCTGTAATCCAGAAGGTAGTAGATGCTTTGAGCGACACTGCAAAGAAGTATTCCGCAAATATTTCCTTCCGCGATATCGGTAGAGACTTATCTTCTGCATACAATGAAGAAGAAGTTACCTCCCGTCAGGCGGCGCTCTTAAAGCAGATTGAGCAGGTTAAGGCGATTAAGGCAGAAGGCATGGGAGTTATGGTTAACTTCGGTAATGAATTCCTTGCACCTTATGTTGACATCGTAACCAATAACGACCTTAAGGGAACTCAGTATACGATTATTGATTCCTTTGTACCTTTCTATCAGTTGGCTGTACACGGTTATCTCAATTATACCGGTGAGGCATTGAACCTTACCCAGAATATGCAGGATGAACTGTTGAACTCTGTAGAATATGGAGCAGGTTTGTACTTTACCGTTATGAAGGAAAGCTCCTTCGCACTGCAGAAGACTCTTTACAGTGAGTACTTCGGTGCTTCCTATGATGCATGGCAAGATGAAATAGTAGAGATCTACACAAGATATAACAAAGAGTTAGGTCACACCTACAACCAGAAGATGGTAAACCATGAGTCTGTCGGCAGTAATGTTGCATGTACAACTTACGAAGACGGTACCAAGGTTTACGTGAACTACACTTATGAAGATTATGTGACTAACGGAATTACAATTCCGGCAAGAGATTATTTGGTGGTTCGGTAAACTTAGATTATAGGAAGGAATAGAAAGGGTTGTTATTATGAAGAAACAAAAGAAATTAGCGGGTCTTCAAAAAAGAAAAGCAATAGCCGGATATATATTCATATTGCCTTTTATCATTGGCTTTCTGGCATTTTTGGTTAAGCCTTTGTTCCAGTCATTGTACATGAGCTTTTGTGAGGTTCAGCTCAGTGGTAAGGGCATTACGAATGTGTTTCTCGGTTGGGGCAATTATAATGAAGCGCTTACCGTGGACGTAAATTATACCAGATTCGTTACGGAGACCTTTACCAAAATGTGTATTAACGCTTTGGCAATTATGGTATTCAGCTTCTTTGTTGCACTGATTTTAAATCAGAAGTTTAAGGGACGTGCACTGGTAAGAGCAGTGTTCTTCTTACCGGTAATCATTTCCTCCGGTGTCGTTTTGGGAATTGAGTACAACAATGCACTTCTTTCCTCTGTTCAGGATGTAATTGAGAAGGAAGGTGCAGGTACAGGCATTTCTGATGCTATTAAAAATATCCTGATGACCAGTGGAGTCGGCTCCAGGCTCTTTGAGGAAGTATTTAAGATTATTGATGGAATTTATGATGTTGCAATTTCTTCAGGTATCCAGATTATTATTTTCCTGTCAGGTTTGCAGACCATTTCATCCAGTATGTATGAGGCTGCAGCCATTGAAGGATGTACTGCATGGGAGAGTTTGTGGAAGATTACCTTCCCTATGGTAAGTTCCCTGTTTTTGGTAAACTGGATTTATTCCATCATCGACTTCTCTATGAGGTCTGATAACAGCGTTATGAGCCATGTCAGTATGACAATGGGTGCTTATTTAGACTATGGTCTGGCATCGGCTATGGCTTGGTGTTATTTCCTGGTTATTATAGTATTTATTGGTATTACATCACTGCTTATTTCTAAGGGGGTATATTATTATGAGTAAGACAAATACAGCAAAATTATCCCTGAAGGAAAGAAATCGCCTCTATTGGGAGAGAAACCGTAAATCAAACGGATACCTATTGAAGAAGAGTATGAAGAAAGCTTCTGTCAGCATCTGTAGATTTATTCTCTTGTTTGGTATGTGCTTCTTGATACTGCAGCCCATATTGAATAAGATTTCCATCAGCTTCATGGCAGAGGGTGATTTATATGATCCAATGATTGTATCCATACCTGAGCATGTAACGGCGGCAAACTACAAACTGGCAGCTACCTTCATGCACTATGGTGAGACGTTGTTCAATTCATTTATTATTTCGTTGACGATAGCAATCATCCAGATCGCTATGTCGACCCTGGTGGGTTATGGCTTTGCCAGATTCGAATTTCCTTTTAAGAAATTCTGGTTTGCCTGTGTAATGCTTGTAATTATTATCCCGCCGCAGACGATTTCAACGGCTTTACACTTACATTTTACATATTTTGATATTTTTGGCTTGATAAAGTTGTTCACAGGTGGTACAATAAGCCTAAGAGGTTCCGTACTCCCCTATTATTTGATGAGTTTGGGTTGTATGGGTCTTAAGAATGGATTATACATATTCATGATTCGTCAGTTCTTCCGTACAATTCCCAAGGAGTTGGAAGAGGCTGCATATGTGGATGGTTGCGGTACGTTGAAGACTTTCGTTAAGATTATGCTTCCTGACGCAAAGCCCATTCTTACCTCTTGTTTCCTGTTTTCCTTTGTATGGCAGTGGACTGATGGATTCTATTCCAAATTGTTCTTGGGTTCCATCCCGCTGTTGTCTACTAAGGTAACAACTATCGGTGACCAGTTAAGCCAGTATATGCTTGTAGATCTTAAGGCTGGTGCCGGTGCATCCATCGGTTATACCAACGCTATTGTAGCAACAGGTACCCTGATGACAATCGTTCCTTTGATTGTACTTTATCTGTTTGCACAGAAGGGCTTCGTTGAGAGCTTGAGCAGTTCCGGTATTAAGATGTAATATTTTTGATACGTGTCCCGACCGACTGTGCTTGGCAGCGGTGATTCCGGAAAACACGGCTGCATTGCAAGCTGGTTGGGATTTGTATATATTTTAAGGAGGATATTAAAATGAAAAGTAAGATTGTTAAAAGAGTGCTTGCTGCTTCTTTGGCAACTGTTATGACAGCAAGCCTGGCAGCTTGTGGCAACGAGAAGACTGACGCTCCTGCATCTTCTGATGATGCAGCAAAGGAGTCTAGTGACGCTGCTTCTACTGATGCTGCTTCTACCGACGCAGCTACCGAGTCTACTGAGGAAGATCTTGGTGCATACACCATCAGAACTGATGCTGATGGAAATACTATCGACCTTGGTGGTATCGAGGTTGTCATCCGTGACTGGTTCTCCGGCGACGGCGAGCGTAAAGAGGCAGAGGATGCTTACAACGAGGCTCGTAACGAGTACCTTGATTGGGCAGAGGAGACCTACAACTTCACCGTTAAGCAGATGACCATTTCTGACTGGGGTTCTACTCCTCAGGATTTTGCTGATTATGCTACCCTTGGTGGTGACGAGTATTACGTATTCACACTTCGTCAGTGTGCAGAGGCATTTGCTGCTATGAACTCCGGCCTTATGTATGATGTTGCTTCTCTCGGCGTATTTGATTTCTCTGAGAAGAAGTGGCAGGGACATGGTGTTCAGGATGTATATAGCATTGGTGATGCTGTATACTGCTTCCGTGGTATTGAGCCCGAACCTCGTGGAGGTTTGTACTTCAACAAGAGACTTCTCTCTGAGGCTGGTGTAAATCCTCAGCAGATTTATGATTGGCAGGAGTCCGGTGAGTGGACATGGGCTAAGTTTGAGGAAGTTTGTTCACAGGTACAGGCTGATACCGATAACGATGGTGTAATCGATCGTTTTGGTATGGCTAACTTCAGCTCTGACTTCTTCCCCATCGCTGTTTACTCTAACAACGCTGACTTCGTTAAGCGTATCGATGGCAAGTTCGTTAATACTGTTGAGTCTGAGGAGACCTTAGAGGCTCTTAACTGGGCTCTTGATATGTGGGATAAGTATGATGCTCACGTAGCATATCCTGAAGATGCTTCTTGGGATTACTGGAACACCGCTTACTCTACCGGTATGGCAGTATTCAACGTAGCAGAGTGCTACAAGGCTGGCCAGTTCAACGATATGGGTATGGAAGATGACTTTGGTTTCGTTTGCTTCCCTATGGGACCTAAGGCAACCGATTACACCAACTGTCTGAATGATAACATCTTTGCTATTCCTGCTTGCTATGATGCAGATAAGGCATGGAAGTGTGCATTTGTTTATGATATCTTCACCGAGCCTATCCCTGGATTCGAAGATTACTCTGGATACAAGTCCAGCTACTATTCATCCATGAGAGATACCGAGTCTGTTGACCTTACCGTTAACAGAATGTTATCCAACGGTCGTATGACCTTCCACACCATCGTTCCTGGTTTCGATATCGGTGGCGGTCTGATCTGGGCTATCAACAAGGATAACACTCCTGCACAGCAGGCAGAGGCTATGCGTGATACATGGAATGCTTACATTGATGAGGCTAACAAGTAATTATAGTTTGAATACATTTTAATGTAAATTAAAAAGGAGTGGTATTTTCCGGGTACCACTCCTTTTTGTAACTACGGAGGTACAACTATGAAAAGGCACAATAAGAAAGAGAAGATAAATAAGAAGACTCCAAGGAATAAAGCAGCGATTCGATACAGAATGTTAAAATCTTATATTATAGTTATAGCTATTTCAGTTGTGTCCAGTATTGTGGCGCTGGCAATGCTTGGCTTTTTCAGTACACAATACAAACAGTTTTATAATGAAAACTATATAGTGACAAGCGAGACATGGCAGGCACGTTATGCAGAATTATCAGCAAGAAAAGCGTTGCTTACTGCTATGGTTGATCAGAATCTGAAAGTGACAAAGGCTGAAATGGCGGTAGCTTCAGAGCAGCTGGAAGAAATGGGCGCCATTTTGGTAGAAATGAAGAAGGCATATAGCGGTGATGTGTCAAAGATTGATAAGATGGAAGAAGAAAGACAGGCCGCATTAGTTGTCTTTGATGAAATGTTAAAGAGTACCGGATATGCACAGTATGAAACTGCATATCAGATTATGAAAGAAAAATATACACCTATTGTGGATAGTATTGCAATTCATTTGGAGGAGATTGCGATAGAGGAAGAAGAAAACGCTAAGAAGAGTATGTCGACAACAACAACATTAATGATGATAGCGAATATTTCAGTTCTTCTGGTATTAGGTGTTTCGATTATAGTTGCCATGAAACTTGGCAGAAAGATTGCTAAGAGTATCAGTAATCCTGTTCAGGAGCTTGAGGGAGCCGCAAAACAGCTTTCAGAGGGCAACCTGAACGTTCAGATTGCATATAATGGTAAAGATGAATTGGGAAAACTGGCTGACAGTATGCGTGCAAGCTGCAGCTTTATGCAGGAAGTTATTGAAGATGCAGATGGTCTGCTGAAAGAGATTGCAGAGGGTAATTTCAATGCATATACAGCAAAAGAAAATGTATATATTGGAGATTTCAAGGGGTTACTGGTATCAATTCGTCAGCTGAGAGAGCAGCTGCGTAATACCCTGACTGAGATTAATGAGGCATCCTCACAGGTGTCCTTGGGAGCAGAACAGCTGGCAGGAGCAGCACAGTCCTTGGCGGAAGGTGCTTCCGATCAGGCAGGTGCGGTAGAAGAGCTTACAGCGATGGTAAACGGTGTAACCGATATTGCTAAGAATACGGTTGTAATTACCAATGAATCCTATGAGCAGGCTATTCAGTTCAAAGAAGAGGTTAAGGCGAGTCAGAGCGAAATGAGCAACCTGTTGGATGCTATGGAGCGTATCAAAGAGACTTCCGGTAATATTGAAAAGATTATTGTTGAGATTGAAGATATCGCATCCCAGACCAATCTGTTGTCACTGAATGCTTCTATTGAGGCGGCAAGAGCAGGTGAAGCAGGACGCGGATTCGCAGTGGTTGCAGACCAAATCGGTAAATTGGCTAATGACTGTGCACAGTCATCCATCAATACAAAACAGTTGATTCAGCAGGCTATTGATGAGGTTGAGAACGGTAATATGATTACCAATAAGACTTCCGAGACCTTGGAAAAGGTAGCTGAAGGTATTGAGGCACTTGCTAACAGCGTTCAGGAGATTAATGTGAAGGCTACCGATCAGGCAGATTCCATCAGTCAGGTTGAGATAGGAATTGAGCAGATTACTACGGTAATTGAGAGCAACTCCTCTGCTGCACAGGAGACCTCCGCAACCAGCCAGGAGCTTTCAGCACAGGCAGACAGATTACAGGGACTGGTGGGACAGTTCAAATTGTAAATAGTGATACATAATTTAAGGGCATGGAGATAATCCATGCCCTTGTTTGCGTTTTATAGATGTGCTGAGATGGAGTGTGAGGTTGAGGAGAGCACCATAACACCGCAGGCACGCTCTCGCTACGGTTCGCATCGCAGCGGCACTAAGCTCGAAGTCGAAAAAACGCTAGGCGTTTTTTCGACTTAACCTCGCTAAGGGCCGGCGTGCTCACAGTGCACTGCGGTTGCTATGGTACTCCCCTTCCCTCCCGCTCCATCTCAATCTACACTTCATAAAATGCACCAATAAACTCTGCAATATATACCACCTCGCATTTATGTATTTACATACCATATGCCCAGCCCTGTGAGCGGAGAATGTATATCAGTTCGGGCTCAGACAGAGGATAGTTTTATGTGAATTATATGCTATGGAGGCAAGACTCAGCTGACTTTGGCAGCCATTGCTGACACAGTCAGCGCGCATTGAGGCTTGCCGGAATGCCTAGCATATCTGAACATAAAACTATCCTCTGTCTGTAACCGAACCGCATATATACTACCTCGAACATGGTCGCATATAATATACCAACACATAACTACGAGGCCACCATGGACTGTAAACAAGCCATCCTTTCAAACGATGTCTACGATTATATCACCGATTTCCCCATTGAAAATCTGTCAAATTTAGAACCTGTTGTCTGTTATCAGGACATTAATAATATTTACAATATTGTACATCTGAACAGTTCAGCCATACCTAACCTGCAAGTTAATTTTTTTGAATATCGAAGTGTACCCAAATTATATGGATTGATGCAGGAAAATGTACTGCTGCCGGGAGATGTTCCTTTTGACCCTAATAATTTATTCGCGGCAGGAATCATACAGATGCAGCGTTCCCCATTAAATCTGACCGGACGAGGTACGGTAGTTTGTATCATAGATACCGGTATAGATTACAGGAATCCGGTATTTTTGGATGAAAGCGGTAGAAGCAGGATTCTGGCTATTTGGGACCAGACGATACAAACAGGTACACCGCCGGAGGGTTTCCTCTATGGTTCAGAATACACACGGGAGGATATTAACCGTGCATTGCAATCGGAGGAGCCCTATGCAGTCGTACCAAGCCGTGATGAAAACGGTCACGGAACAGCGCTTGCCGGAGTGGCTGCAGGGAGTAATGTGCGGGGAGAACTGACTTACCTTGGAGCGGCTCCGGAGGCGGATATTGTGGTGGTTAAATTGAAAGAGTGTAAGCAATATCTAAGGGAATATTATCTGATACCGGACGACGTGCCCGCCTACCAGGAGAATGATATTATGCAAGCGGTCAATTATGCAGATTCCTTTGCAATTGTGTCGGAACGTCCGGTAATAATCTGTATCGGACTCGGCACTAATATGGGGGACCATAACGGCAGTTCTGCATTGTCAAGATATCTGGAAATAACAGCTCTCAGACAGAATCGCGCCGTGGTGGTATGTGGCGGAAATGAAGGGGAAGCAGCTCATCATTTTCAGGGGGATTTTAGAGATTCTGAGGAAATAGATATCGGCAGGGTTGATATTGGCACCAGACTGGCGGGGAGATATCGGGATGTAGAGGTCAGAGTTGCAGAAGGCTCATCAGGCTTTTTTCTGGAAATGTGGGGAAGCTTGCCTGATGCCTTGAATATCAGCGTGATTTCACCGGGCGGTGAAGCAATAAATCCGTCACGCTTGGGTATACCACAAAGTATTACCTATGGATTTGTCTATGAAAGGAGCACTGTAACAATTGATACCACGCTGGTCGAACCGTCCTCCGGTGAAGAATTGATTCTGGTGCGTCTAAAGGATCCTACACCGGGAATTTGGACCTTTCGGGTACTTGCTGACAGCAGTGTTGGGAACGGTATATTTCACATGTGGTTACCCATATCACAATTTTTGAATGTACCTGCGTATTTTTTAAGCCCAACGCCTTATGTCACTCTGACAGAGCCTGCCATGGCGTCTGAAGTTATCAGTATTTCCGCATACAATGCAAGCAACAACAGTTTTTATATTAATTCAGGAAGAGGTTTTTCCGTAAACGGTAATATCAGGCCGGACATGACTGCGCCCGGAGTGGATATTTCCACGGTTTCAGGAAGCAGAACAGGTAGCAGTTTTGCAACTGCATTGACAGCAGGGGCAGTGGCGCAGTTTATGCAATGGGCGGTGGCAGAGCGCAACATGGAATTTGTGAATACCAGAGCAATCAAAAGCAATTTTATCAGAGGAGCCGTGCGTTCGGAGGATACCATCTATCCAAACAGAGAATGGGGTTACGGTAAATTGAATTTGGAGGGCATTTTTGATGTGATGAGAGGCTTATAACGGTATGAACAGCTGAAGCAAAACATATACTTAGTAGTAGCTGTAAATCGGAGGAAAAGTATATGAAGAATTACAAAATAGCGGAAGCTATTGTGCCGTTGTGCCTTATGGTTGCAATGTTTTTTGTAGGCCGTTACATTGCCGGGTCAGTACATGATGCAAAAGAAGCTGCAGGAGCAGTGCTTCAAACCGAAAATTGGGGACTGGGCTTTGGAGCAGAGGGCAGTAAACCTACAGGGAATGCATCTGTACAGGATATGAAGCAGTATAATGCATACTATATGGCGGAAGATGAGGAAAAGAAATTGTATCTTACGTTTGACTGCGGTTATGAAAATGGTAATACGTGTGCCATTTTGGATGCATTAAAAAAGCATAATGTACCGGCAACCTTTTTTGTGGTAGGACATTATCTGGAAAGTGCGCCGGAATTGGTAAAGCGTATGGTGGAGGAAGGCCACACGGTAGGAAATCATACCTACCATCATCCTGATATGTCTAAAATATCGGATAAAAGCGCTTTTGAGAAGGAAATGAATGACACGGCAGCTCGTTACAGAGAAATCACGGGTCAGGAGATGCCCATGTATTATCGTCCGCCACAGGGAAAATACAGCCTGCAGAACTTGAAGATGGCTAAAGAAATGGGATATGCAACCTTCTTTTGGAGTCTTGCATATGTTGACTGGAACGTGGATGCACAGCCAAGCCATGAGGAGGCATTACAGAAGCTGACAAAGAGAGTGCATCCGGGAGCGGTAGTGCTTTTGCATAATACATCAAAGACCAATGGTGAGATTCTGGATGAGTTGCTTTGCAAATGGGAGGAAATGGGTTATTCCTTTGGAGCACTCGAAGAATTGTGTAAATAATCTGACTATTAACGCAACTGTGCAAAGTAAACAAATACCTCTTGTGTTGATTTTGTTTTAGATGTACAATAAAAGAGATGTATCGTGATTATTATGTACAAAGAGGATAAAGCTATGCGTCATAAAAACATTGCGGTCTTAATTACAGCTCTCGATACTGATGCACAGGCAGAGATGCTGAGAGGAATTGAAGAATACGGTAAAAGCAGAGGCTGTAATATTGCAGTCTTTCTGTGGTTTACGGGTGCATTTGAAAACGAGAAGCAGAATCAGGGAGAAATGAACATTGTTACGCTCCCGGATCTTAATCTGTTCGATGGACTCATTGTTTTTTCAGACACCATGCATATGCAGGAGAATCGCAGGATAATTGAACGCCTGTTGGAAAAGGTTACCTGCCCCATCGTTACAGTGGGCTGTAAATTGAGGAGTTATCCTTGTGTGCTAAAGGATAATTATGCTGCCATGAGAGCTATGGTGGAACATTTTGTGCTGGAGCATAAGCTTACCAGGATACATTTTGTAAAAGGCATTGAGGGGAATGACGATGCAGAAGAACGTTATCGTGCATATGTGGATGTGCTAACCGAGCATGGAATTCCGGTGGTGCCTGAAAGAGTAAGCAACGGAGATTTTTATGTGACGGGAGCCACATTGGCAGCCAAGGAGATTTTACAATCCAAGGAACCTTTGCCGGAGGCGATAGTCTGTGCAAATGATACAATGGCATCCACCATCTGTGAGATATTTATGCAAAGCGGCTATCGTATACCGGAGGATGTGCTAATTTCAGGATACGATTATACATTAGAGGGACAGATTCATTATCCCAGATTGACCACGGTGCGTTGCCGCAACAGGGAGCTTGGTGCAGAGGCGTGCCGGACAATCCTTGAAATTTTGGAAGGTGTTGAGGTGCCGAAGGAATTTCTGCTACCGGATGAACTTGTGGTGGGAGAGAGCTGCGGATGCCCCAAGAAAGCTGATGGAGATGAGGAAGCGCGTCTTGGTTTTATCAACAGAGAAGGTACTATTCAGAAAAAGCTGATTCATCAGCTGATAGATTTCGAAAAAAACAGCATTGAGTGTAATATGATAGAGGATTGGATAGAGACGATGAAGGACTTTATCCTGCAGATTAATCCTCCTGAGTTTTACTGCTGTGTAAATGATGATTTTGTAAAGAATTTTCTGCGTACAGGTGTTATGGAGCAGAAGGAGGGCGGCGCAGAGAGGCGATTGGCATATACCGCGAATGTGAAAGTAATTGCAGCTTATCAGGATGGAAAGTTCAGCAACAGACATCCTTTTGAGTCGAAATATGCCTTTGAAGATATGTTCAAGGACAGTGCAGGCGGAAAAATGTATATTTTCTCGCCGTTACATTACAGAGACCGTACCTTTGGATATTTTGTATTTGTAGACAGTACGTTCCCGATTGCCAATCCGCTTTACATGAGCTGGCTGATTACGATGGGAAATTCTATCGAAAATATCCGCAGGCAGAGTATGCTTCGCAATGCCATGAAGAGTCTGGATGATATGTATATCAGGGATTCTCTGACCGGCGCATATAATCGTTTCGGTATGGAGCGGTTCTTTGCAGAAATCAAAGAAGAATGTATGTTGTCCAACATTCAGATGCAGGTGTCTTTTGTGGATTTGGACGGGCTTAAGATTGTAAACGATAAGTTTGGACATGATGAAGGTGACCGTATTATTGCTGCGGCTGCAGAGATTTTGCAAAAATATGCAGATTATTATTATGTTGTCCGTTACGGTGGCGATGAATTTGTGGTATTGGGTGCTATTTTTGATAAAGCCGAGGTAGAGGATTATTGGGCAAAAGTTGACAAGGGAGTTGAAGAATTCAACGAAGGTCAGAAACATCGTGCCAAATTATCATTTAGTCACAGTTATGAAGTCTTCAAGGTGAGTGAGAAGACTTATTTGGAAGAATGCATCAGACAGGCAGACAAGAAGATGTATACGGCGAAAAAACTAAAAAAGAGCCGCAAGGCTGAATAAAATTCAATGGAGGCTATTATGGCAAAAACAACAGAAGACATTATCAAACTCATTCAGGAACAGGACATTAAGATGGTCGATTTCAAAATCGTCGACATCAATGGACAGTTCCGCCATGTGACTATTCCTGCGTCACAATTTACTCCCGACACCATGAAAAATGGTATCGGTTTTGACGCTTCCAACTATGGCTATGCAGTAGTTGAGAAGAGCGACATGGTATTTATTCCCGATTTGGATACCGCAATCATTGACCCTTATTGTGAGATTCCGACATTGTCCATCACGGGAAATGCAATGATTATCGATTATCCTGAGAACCGTCCCTTGGACCAGTATCCCAGAAATATTGTACTTGCTGCAGAGCAGTATATGAAGGATTGTGATATTGCAGACACAATGCTGATTTTACCGGAATTCGAATTTCACATGTTTGACAATGTGGGTTGGTCTGTAAGACCCAATTCCATCTCAATGAGCGTGGATGCAGAGCAGGCATACTGGAACAGCGATATGCAGGGTCAGGGTGTTGTGGTTGCACATCAGAAAAATTATCATATTGCAAAACCCTTTGACAGTACCTATGAGTGCCGTTCGGAGATGTGCCTGGAGCTTGAGAAGATGGGTATTCAGATTAAGTATCATCATCCCGAGGTGGGTGCTGCAGGACAGTTTGAAATTGAGCCTATGCTGGGACAGATGTCCAAGATGGCGGATGCTTCCATGATGATTAAGTATGTTATTCATAACACAGCGTTAAAGTATGGTAAGGTGGCTACCTTTATGCCTAAGCCTGTTTACGGCGAAGCGGGCAACGGAATGCATGTGCATATGCTTCTGTTAAAGGACGGACAGCCTGTATTCTCCGATGATGATGGTTATTCCCACTTGAGCAAAGAAGCGCATTATTTCATGGGTGGTCTGCTGAAGCACATTGCATCTCTGTGTGCAATTACAAATCCCAGCACCAACTCCTTCAAGAGACTGGTACCCGGATTTGAAGCACCTGTAACGGTAGGCTATGCAACCTCCAACAGAAGTGCGGTTATCCGTATTCCTGCTTATGCAAAGACTCCCAATTTGCGCCGTTTTGAAATCCGTAACCCGGATGCTACCTGTAACCCTTATCTGTGCTATGCGGCGCTGTTGATGGCAGGTATCGACGGTATCAAGAATAAGATTGATCCTCATGAGTGCGGCTGGGGACCTTATGATGTAAATCTGTACTCCTTATCAGATGAGGAGAAGGCAAAGCTCACCTCACTGCCGACCCGCTTGGAGGATGCACTTGATGCATTGGAGGCAGACCATGATTACCTGACTGCCGGTGGCGTATTCCCCGAGCACCTTATCAAAAACTTTATTGCACTTAAAAGAAAGGAATGTATGCAGATGTCTGCAATTCCCCATCCTGCGGAGTTTGATAAATATTTTAATCTCTAAGATTTGCAAGGCGCGGTTTCGACCGCGCCTTCTTCTATGAAAATTGTGTAGGAAAAATCGAGTGCCGAGGAAAGAGGGTGGGCAGGGATATATGATACCGCAGGCACGCTCTCGCTATACTTCGCATCGTAGCGGTACAAAGCTCGCTTAATTGCATCTAACCGATGCAATTACCTCGCTAAGGACCGACGTGCTCAGAATGCGCTGCGGTTATCATATATCCCTACTTCCCCATTCTCCCGGCAGTCAACTTTTCCCATGGATTTACATTGAAGAAAACCGCGATTTGTTATATGATAGAAATACAAATCTAAGAATGGAGAATGTTATGAAGATTAAAATATTATGTTGTCTGCTGGTAGTAGGATTATTATTGACAGGATGCTCTGGAGATAAGGGGGCACAGGATAATACAAGTGCGCAACCGGAAGATGGCATTTCGGCAGAAGACAGTAAAACGGATGATGAGGGAGAAGATTACATTCTTACCTTCACTGCAAAGACGGTGGAGGGAGAGGAAATAACCTCGGACATATTTGCAAATTCGAAATTGACCATGATGAATGTGTGGGCAACCTATTGCAATCCCTGTCTGCAGGAGATGCCGGATTTGGGAGAGATTGCCGCATCCTATGACAAGGCTGAATTTCAGATGGTGGGAATTATCAGTGATGTGATGGAGGGAGATGACGTGGAGTATGCAAAGGCATTGATTGAGCATACAAAAGCGGATTATCCTCATCTGGTGCTCAGCGAATCCCTGTACTTCAATTTGGTTAATGGAGTGGACGCGGTACCTACTACCTTTTTTGTCAATCAGTCGGGAGTGGTGCTTGGCTATGTGGTAGGAGCGCAATCCAAAGAGACTTGGGAGGAAATCATAAGTGACATTTTGGAACAAAATCAGTAATGCATTTCATAGGATTCCGCTTTGGCTGGCGGGAGTGACGGTGGGAGTGCTGCTTTTGGCGATTGGAATATGGGGAGAACAGCTTGAGGATATATACCGAAAGGCAGTCATGATTTGTTTGGAATGTATCGGAATCGGCTAAAGAAGGAAGTTTTATGAAACGTTTAAGACAAAAGAATATCAGATTATTAGTTCAAGTCATTTATACAATAGTGACAAACGGGTATGTTTACGGATATCTGACGGGAAAGATTTATAAAGGGAAGCTGAAATATACCTGCGTTCCGGGACTTAACTGCTATTCCTGCCCCGGAGCGGTAGGTTCCTGCCCTCTGGGGGCGTTACAGTCCGCGTTAAACGGCAAAGGATTCAAGGTGCCCTTTGCGGCGCTTGGATTTCTTTTTATCTTTGGTAGCATCTTTGGGCGTTTTGTGTGCGGCTGGCTTTGTCCCTTTGGTTTGTTGCAGGATTTACTTCACAAAATCCCTGTGTTTCGTAAACGCAAACAGTTACCGTTTCACAAGGTTTTGAAATATGGTAAATATCTGGTGCTTTTCGGACTTGTATTTGTAGGCTCAGCCTTTTTGTTTACAGGCTATGTCAAGGTTCCTGCATTCTGCAAGTTTTTGTGCCCATCGGGAACCTTTATGGGAGCAATTCCCCTGCTTGGTGCAAATGAAGGTCTTCGCTCTCAGATAGGCGGTTTGTTTTACTGGAAGCTGGGTGTGCTTCTTTGCCTGGTATTGTTGTCGGTCAAAATTTACAGACCCTTTTGCCAGTATCTGTGTCCATTGGGAGCATTCTACGGCTGGTTTAACAGATTTAGTCTGGTGCAGATTCAATGGAATAGGGAGGGATGTACCTCCTGTATGGCTTGTAAGCGTGCCTGCCCCGTAAATTTATCACCGGAGCAAATCTCTGTTTCGGCGGAATGCATCAAGTGTGGTCAGTGCGTGGAGGTCTGCCCTGAGAAATGTCTGAAAATACGCAAAAATATATTGAAAAAGAGATAACTTTTATAGTATAATTATAAATAAGCTTACAAAAGAAGAGGAGGACTGATATATGGGAAAGATAAATGTTGATTTGTCAGTTACTAAGAATGCAGAAGCGAGCAGAAATAAGACGGCGTTAACAGGTGTAGGTATCATGGATATTGTACTGTGTTTAGCTTATTCCCTTGAGGTTGTAAAGGGTGTAATGGATATAGTATCTTATGCCGTCATGGTGGTTTTGTGTATAGCACCTTGTGTAATTGCCGTATTTATTTTCTTGAAGAAACAGGAAGCAAAGCTTATTCGCTATATTCTGGCGATTGGATTTCTGATATTCTATACATATATTATGATGAATACTACATCGGATTTGTCCTTCTGTTATGTATTGGTTATTTTCAGTGTTTTTATTGTGTATGTTGATTTTAAGGTTTCCGTGATATTGGGTGCCGGTGCGTTTGCGGTTAATATTGCGCTGTTAATTAAGCGAATCACTACTACAGGACTTTCTCCGAAACAGCTGACTAATATGGAGATTATGCTGGCATGTATCGCATTAACCTGTATTTTTGCAGTATTAGCAATCAATAAGGTTATGAAAATAGGTCAGGCCAACATTGACAAAGCAGATAAGGAAAGAGAGAGATCTGAGAAGCTGTTGCAGACCACGCTTGATGTTGCCACCAATATTACCTCCGGTATTGAGGAGGCAGCGGGTGAAACCGAATCCCTGAATAAGGCAATTGATGTTACCCAGCGTTCCATGGAGGATTTGACAAACGGTACCAATGATACGGTACAGGCTATCATGGAGCAGCAGGAAAGCACCAATGAGATTGCAAATTATATTGAAAATGTAAAGACAGCGACCGGTCAGATTGTAGATGAGCTTGCAAATGCAGAAGAGAATCTGGATGCAGGTCATGCCATGATGAACGATTTGACCAAACAGGTAAAGGTTTCTGAAGATGCCAGTGAAGTGGCAGCGAAGGAAATGGAAGGTCTGAAAGCTAATGCGGACCAGATGCAGATTATCGTAGGACTTATCAGTAATGTTGCCAACCAGACAGCACTTTTGTCATTGAATGCAAGTATTGAGGCTGCAAGAGCTGGTGAAGCCGGACGTGGTTTTGCGGTAGTTGCAAGCGAAATTTCCAACCTGGCAGCACAGACCAACAGTGCAACCGGTGAGATTAATAAGTTGATTGAAGATATCACCAATTCCATCACAGAGGTTACTAAGGCTATGGAAGCAATGCTGGCGAGCAACAGACAGCAGAATGAGTATGTGGGACATACCGCAGAAAACTTCGATAAGATCCAGGCAAGCACGAAGGTGATTTTTGAACAGGCAGATGGCTTGAAGCAGACAGTGGATGCGGTTGCTGTTGCAAATACCAGAGTGGTTGAGAATATTGACAACGTTTCTGCTGTTACCGAAGAGGTTACGGCAAGTGCAAACGAGACATTGTTTAACTGCAACCGCAACTTGGAGAGTGTGGAGCACTTGATGAACATCATGGAACGCCTTGATGTGGAAGTTAAGAAGTTGCAGCAGTAATATAGAATGAAGCAGGCCTGCAGGACGAAAGTTCTGTGGGCCTTTTGTGTGGGCGGAGGAGCAGGGAGGGGCGACGGACACCATAATACAAGCAGCGCATTCTGAGCACGCCGGTCCTTAGCGAGGTAATTGCATTGTAAGATGCAATTAAGCGAGCTTAGTACCGTTGCGATGCGAAGCATAGCGGAAGCGTGCCTGCGGCTATTATGGTGTCCGTCGCCCCTCCCTGCTCCTCCGCCCACACAAAAAGGCTGCCGCAATTACTGCGGCAGCCCTGTATTTCTTCAATATTATCTGTTCAGGATTAACTTGGTCAGTTCTACGGGATCAACAATCTTGCCATCCTTGTAAACACGCATGTTTCCGGAAGCGATTTCGTCAATCAGGATAACTTCGTCATTGTTATAACCAAACTCAAACTTGATATCCCACAAATCAAGACCGATAGACTTCAAATCGTCTGCAACAATCTTGGTAATCTTTAAGGTCTGCTCCTTCATGCTTTCAAACATAGCAGGTGTCATAATGCCCAGTGCTGCAAGACCTTCGCCTGTAACAAGAGGATCGCCGAGAGCGTCATTTTTGAAGGTACACTCTACATAGCCACCATCCAAAACAGTACCGTCTGCAATGTACTCGCCGTATCTGCGGATAAAGCTTCCTGTAGCAACCAGACGACAAATTACTTCCAAACCATGACCGAATACGGTAGCAGGAAGAACTTCCATGGTAGCGTTGTCAATGTCAGCACCTACATAGTGAGTCTTAATACCTGCATCCTTTAACAATTCAAAATAGTGAATGGAGGTCTCAAGGTTTGCCTTGCCGATACCTTCGATAGTAAGTCCTACGCTGTTCTCGCCGGGATCGAATACACCGTCCTTGCCGGTACAGTCATCCTTAAACTTCAGCATAACATTTCCATTGTCAAGTTCATATACGTCTTTGGTTTTTCCTTCATAAATTTTTTTCATTTTTAAATCTCCCTTGTGAATAGATTTATATCATAAACTGACAATAACACTTTAGCACAGATTTGAAAATATGCAAATAAAAAATTTATTTTTTTATACATTTTATTTTGAAAAACAGCAAAATTACCAAAAAAAACGTCAAAAAAAGCCAATAAGTTTAGTTGTCAAATGAAAAAGATTACGTTATAATGTATCAGTACCATCTGAAAACAGGTGGTTATTGTAAGTAGTTAGCTGTTATTCATTATTATATGAGGAGAAAAACTATGAAACAGGACATGATTGTTATTCTTGACCTTGGTAGCACAGAAAATACCGTAATCGCCCGTCAGATTCGTGACATGGGTGTATACAGTGAGATTCATCCCCACGACATTACTTTAGACGAGCTTAATAAGCTTGAGAACGTTAAGGGTATTGTGTTAAATGGTGGTGAGAACAGAGTAGTAGACGGAGCAGCTGTAGAAGTAGCTGATGAGCTTTATGGTTGCGGAATTCCTATGATTTCTGTTGATTATCCTACCTCTAAATGCGCGAAGAAGTATGATACACTTCCTTCCGATGCAGAGTTAAAGGCATTTATCTTCGATGAGTGTAAAGCAGAAGCCAACTGGAATATGAAGAATTTCATTGAGGATCAGGTTGAATTGGTACGTCGCCAGGTTGGTGACAAGAAGGTTCTGTTGGCGTTGTCCGGCGGTGTGGATTCTTCCGTTGTGGCAGCATTGTTGTTAAAGGCAATCGGTGACCAGCTTACATGTGTACATGTAAATCATGGTCTGATGCGTAAAAATGAGTCTGAGAACGTAGTAGAGGTATTCAAGAACCAGCTGAATGCTAACTTGATTTATGTGGATGCAACAGACAGATTCCTTGATAAACTGGCAGGTGTGGCAGACCCTGAGCAGAAGAGAAAGATTATCGGCGGTGAATTTATCCGCGTATTTGAAGAGGAAGCAAGAAAGCTTGATGGTATCGAATTTTTGGGACAGGGTACCATTTATCCCGACATCATTGAATCCGGTACCAAGACCGCTAAAGCAGTTAAGTCCCATCACAATGTAGGCGGACTTCCTGAGGACTTACAGTTTGCATTGGTTGAGCCCCTTGCACAGCTGTTTAAGGACGAGGTTCGTGCCTGCGGCGTAGAGCTTGGCTTACCTGCTGAGATGGTATATCGTCAGCCCTTCCCCGGTCCCGGACTTGGTGTTCGTTGCCTTGGTGCCATCACCAGAGAGCGTCTGGGTGCTCTTAGAGAAGCTGATGCAATCCTTCGTGAGGAGTTTGCGAAGGCAGGCCTTGACAAGAAGGTATGGCAGTACTTCACCGTAATCCCTGATTTCAAGGCAGTTGGCGTACGCGACAATGCAAGAAGCATGGGTTACATGTGTGTCATCCGTGCCGTAAACACAATCGACGCCATGACCGCAACCATAGAGCGAATCGATTACGATATTTTGGAGAAGATTGCTGATAGAATTACAGCTGAAGTTACCAGCATCAACAGAGTAGTGTATGAAATTACTAAGAAGCCTGTGGCTACGATAGAGTATGAATAATTGCAAGAAATCGAAAACATCAGTATTTATGCGGGTTTGAGACATCTTGTAAAATGGTTTGATAACAATTTGATAACACTTTGCTAAACGCATTTGTTTAAGGTTAGCGAGTGGTTTTGAAGTTAAGTCCAATAGAAAAGGTCTTACTGAACTATGTTTCAGTAGGACCTTTTTTTCGTGCCTTGAAAGATTTTTAGCTGTAAATTTTACAAAAGTCTATTCCCATTGTACAAAAAGTACAATATTTGGGTAACGACACAGCCTGTCGCTTTCCGTAGAATATTACTTGAAAGAAGAGCAACCGGATTTGCATTAGTGGTCGGTATCAACAGAAGCGGTAATACCGGAGGAATCCTTCATGGAGTAGTGGTAACGCCATTCGTCATATTCTTCCTTAGAAATTTGACCTTCACGAAGTTTGCTTGCCTGTTCATGCCAAGCAGTGAAGTTGTCAAAAAGCTGAGGATAGGATGGGTTATCGAATTTCTTTAGGCTAAGACAGATTTCTCCATCAATATTTGTAATCTTGAAGCCATAAATATCTTCTAATGCAAAAAGAGTGTGCATCAGCCCATCATAGCTATCTATGTTAGGTACTGATAACGCGAGGGGTGACACCCCCAGCGTCTCTGCCAGTAAAGCAAGGTAATTATCCTTAGGGGAACGGGTGCCGGATTCGTATTGGGCAATGCGTACATCTGCTGATTTCTCATCGAAGCCAAGACGAGCACCAAGATATTTCTGTGTCATACCACGCAGGGTACGGAAAAAATGTATTCTTTCACCAATAGCCATAGTAAAACGCTCCTTTTTGAGTGAAATTGGTATGTTTCTAATAGAAACTATAACAAATATGTTTAGATAATGCAAGAGAAACTAAACAAAAAAGTTAAATATTTTTGGCAAGGCTATTGACTTAAACAAAAAAGTATAGTATTTTGAGAAAGGAGAAGTTAAACAAAAATGTTTAGTACGATAGAAGGGAGGAAAAGCTAATGAGTACAATGTTTATTGGAGTAACCGAAGCTGCGGAGATTCTTGGAACCTCAGAATCCTATGCATACAAGCTGATTCAGAAGATGAATAAGCAGATGCGTGAGGAAGGTTATAAGGGACCGATTATCCGTGGCAGAGTGGATAGAACTTATTTCTATCAGCAGTTTTATGGTACCAGAGATTACGAAAGGAGAGATGTGTAATGCCGATTTACAAGGACAAGAAAAATGGCACATGGTATGCGATGGTTCGGTATAAGGACTGGACCGGAGCTAACAAGCAGAAGTGTCAAAGAGGATTTGAAACAAAGCGAGAGGCGCAGGAATGGGAGTATCAGTTCAAGCTCCAAAGGAAAGCAGATATTGATATGACACTTGCCTCATTCTGCGAGTTGTATGAAATGGATGTAAAGCCAAAGTTGAAGCTAAGTACTTGGCTTACGAAGGAATCTATTATCAAACACAAGATTCTTCCCTATCTGGGGAAACGAAAGATTGCGGAGATTACTGCAAAGGATGTGGTTGACTGGCAAAATAAGATGCGTGAGTTGGAGACAAGCTGTGGGAAACCAATGTCTCCCACCTATCTAAAGACTATACACGCCCAATTAAGCTCCATATTTAATCACGCTATCCGTTATTATGACCTAAGCCAGAATCCGGCGAAAAAAGCCGGAACGATGGGTGAGGAAGAAGGAAAAGAAATGCTCTTTTGGACCAAGGAAGAGTATCTGAGATTTGCTGAGGAGATGATGGATAAACCGCTTTCCTACTACGCATTTGAGATGTTGTATTGGTGTGGAATTCGTGAGGGAGAGTTGCTTGCGCTGACACCGGAAGACTTTGATTTTAAGGCTATGACCGTTCGCATTAACAAATCCTATCAGCGATTGAATGGGAAGGATGTAATTACAACTCCCAAAACCAAGAAGAGTAACCGAATTGTAAAGATGCCGGAGTTTCTGGCAGAGGAAATGCAGGAGTGTATGAAGATGTATTATAGCCTAATGCCAAAGGACCGAATCTTTCCGGTAACGAAGCATTATCTGAAGCATGAGATGGTGAGAGGATGCAAAGCATCCGGCGTGAAGCAGATAAGGATTCACGATTTGAGACATTCCCACGTATCACTTCTCATTGATATGGGATTTACGGCACTAGCCATTGCAGACCGCGTGGGGCATGAATGTGAAAAGATTACATACCGGTACGCACATTTATTCCCGTCGAAGCAAGACGAGATGGTACAGAGATTAGATTTGGAACGCAGGGAGGAAAAGTAATATGTCAGCAAAAAGTATGGATAAGTACAATCGTTGGAGA
>SVFG01000105.1 GCA_015056975.1 Lachnospiraceae bacterium
CTCAGCCTCCAAATTATTAGGAGTAATGGTAATGACAAACGGGGATTCCTTACCGCTTTCAAAATAACGATCATCAATATAATTCGCACTATACTCGTAATTTCCGGACACGGTACTGCCCATTACTTCTACATAAGTATATGTCGTGCGTTCATATTCTTCATCATATTCTTTGTATGTATAAGTGAAATCAACATCGTGAACTCCCACAGGAAGTTCACATACTGCTCCGTCCTTCTTGAACTGAAGGATTGCACTGTTTCCCGTTACGGTACCCTCAGCAGTATAGGTATTATTAATTTCTGCCTTAAGAATCGTACCATCGGGGATACCGGTAGTCTTTACAACAACTACTTTATCTGCATGATTGTAATATGCAGTCACCACATTCGCAGAATCATAATAAGTATTACTATAAAGTTCCTTGCCCTGATAGCTTACTACAATATCACAATAGTCCAACTCAGCAGATGATTTGGATGATTGCAACACAAAATTAGCAGAGGTTGGGGAACTATAATAAAATGTGCCGCCCTCACTGGTTGCCAAAACTGCCTTTGTCTCAGGGTCTTTAATCTGAATCAGCAAATCGGAAAGCTTGTATCCGTACGCATCAATTCCCACAACAGGCTTTGATGTAGCAAATTCATTGCTGTAAACACTGCTTACATAAGAAGAACCATCCACATAGATGAAGCCCAAATCATAGGTCTTATTGCCTGCAATTGCTTTAACCGCATAAGACTTGCCGGCCTCAACCTTTCTTGCAAAATAGATATTTCCATAATTACTTTTTGCCGCTGAATCATTCAGGGACACATAAAAAGAATTCTCAGTCTGAGGTACCAGGGATGTCAGATAAACATAAGAGGTATCCTCCCACTTGCCATTAGGCTGGAAATATCCAACTACCTTATCTCCATCATACACACAGAACTCAACCGCATTCGTATCTATGGTTGCAGGAAGATACATTTCGCAGTACAGAGCACGCTCCATAACGTAAATTGACTCCTTGGAAACAGAGATGCTTCCCAGCCAATCCTTAGCAGTAACGGCAGCCTTCTTTACAGCCAACTTCTCATAACCGCCTGTTGCGTTGTCGTAATAATAGAAAATAAAGGTGTAAGTTTTGCTACCGGTAAATGCATCCACGCTAAATCTCATGGTAATTTCATTACCATATATAGTAGAGCTGGAACCATACACGCTATTGCCATCCTCATCATATACTACAAAATTGGGACGCTTTTCTCCAAAAATGTCACCCAACTTCAGCAACAGATGCGTCTTGTCACCAATCGTATAAGCATCGCTTACGACTGTAACCTTATCGGCGTTATACTCTGTAGCAGGCATCGCTGTCACCTCGCCATAGGTCGCCTGAATCACAGGCTCTTCCACTTCAAGCTTGAAGCTTCCTGAACCTGTCTGCGCTGCTTCTGCCTTAAGTGCCGGTGCTGTCAGACACATCACTGCAGAAAGCAACACTGAAAAAAGTAATTTTTTCATCTTTTGTTCCCCCATTGGTTAAAATTTTTATCTCTTTAATTTTATCACACCAAAGTCCCATATGCAACAGTTGTCTGTCGTTTTTTGCAATGTTTCAAAAGCAGACAGACAACTATTATTTCATTTCTACATCAATATCTCACCCCAGGCTACGGTTTTCTCCACACCGTCAATAATTACCTTACCATTGCGCTGGAAGTCAATCTCTCCTCTCTCTACATACCAATACTTGTCATTTGCATATGCCGCACCGGTATAGTCGAAGGAGATTACACCGTTTATTACATACCACCACTTATCATTAAACTGAGTGTAAGCAAGGCCGTTGTACTGGAAGTTTACCTTACCGGTCTCAATGTACCACCAGATATCATTGAAGTAGTATACATTATTGTAACTAAAGTCTATCTTTCCGCCCTGGACATACCACTTTTCATTATCGTAATCGAACAAACCGCAGTATGCAAAATCTATACGTCCGTTGACTACGTACCACCAGTCATTGTTGATGAATGCAAGTCCCGTGTAACCGAAATTTACACAGCCATTCTGCACAAACCACCAATCATCATCGAAGAAAATCAAACCGGTGTAGCTAAAGTCGATTCGTCCAGTGCTCACATACCACCATGCATTATTGACATAAGCAAGACCGTTAAACCCAAAGTCAATCTTTCCGTTTACCACATACCACCAGTCGTCATTTACAAACACAAGACCATTGTAATCAAACTCTACCATACCGTCTCTTACAAACCACCAGTTATCGTCAAAGAAAACCGCACTTGTATAGGTAAAGTCTATGGTGCCGTTTACAACCATCCACCAGTTCTCACCAAGCGGTGCAAGTCCTGTATAATTCGGATCATATACACCGTTTACATAGAAGTACCAATTACCGTCATTCCCCTGTAAAAGCGTAATCCCTTCCTCAGGTATAGGTGTTACAACCGGTGCCTGAGTAGGTTTATTCTGCGGTTGTTTCTTTATACCGTCTCCTACATATATCTGACATCTTGCATATTCACCGCTTCCGTCTGTAGCCGTTGCAGTAATGTAACATATACCGTCTGCGACTCCAAGTACCATTCCTTCCTCTGATACTGTAGCCACCGCATTATCTGAAGAGGAGTAAATCACCTTTTTAGCAGTGGTTATTTCCGGATATACCACTGCACCGCTGTCTTTGCTTTCTCCAATGTCCAATTTAATAAATGTATCCGCAAAAGTAATGCCGAGTACTTTATCAAATCCGCCGGAAACATCCACATACTCCTTGTCAAATCGTTTCGCCATCATGGACAGCACATTTTTATCACCGTATCCGTATATCACCGCATTGCAACATGTCAATGTCTGTGTACCAAAGGTTCCCTTCGTATAAAACGGTGCTCCCTGTGCCACGTACAGAGAACACATGTTATCACAATCTAAAAACTCGTTTCCATAATCCATTGTTGCGCTAAGGGTCTTAATACTTGCCGGCAGACAGATGGATTCTAATACCATGCACCCCTGAAAACAAGCTGCACCTATCTGTTCAATTTGACAATTCGCCGCAAATATAACCTTTTTCAAGCTTGCTCCATACCAAAGCATGGCATCAAAATCCTGTACACTTGCAGGTACATATAATTCTTCCAGATACTGTGTATGCTCAAAGGGATAATTAGCACCATTTCCGATATGCTCCACTCCGGACGGTATAAAAAAGATTTTATCCTTTTTTCCCGCAGGATATAAATATAAGGCTTTTCCGTCCTTTGAGTACAACACTCCATCCACCACATTAAACTCCGTGCTATTTTCAGCCACCTCGAATTCTTCGATTACGTTTCTGCTCATCATTGCCGGTCTTATTGCTTCTGCCATAAAACCCGCAGGGAATATCAGTTTTTTTAAATACTTATTGTTGGCAAATGTCATTGCCCACTTAGGTGTTTTTGTTGTTCGCTCATCTATGGCATAAGCTTCGTCCTTTTTCCCTTCCGGATAAAACACTATCTCCGTAAAATCCTTTGAGTATAACACTCCATCCTTGGATGCGTAAAATTCATTCTCTCCATCTACCATGATACATTCCAAGGTTGCAATATTCGAGAGTGCAAAAATATGGAAATCGGTAACTGTAGCGTGAACATAAAATTCCTGCAACGCACTGTACGAAAATGCGCATTGTCCAATGCATTTTACGGATTCAGGCACTACAATTTCCTTCAGTGAATTACAACCAAGAAAACTTCCTTCCGCAAGTTCTTCTAATCCGAAGGAGAGTATCACTTCTTCTAATGCTACACAATCAGAAAATGCGTAATACTCTATCGTTTCAATCGTTTCAGGCACCTTTAAACGTTTTATCTGCTTATTGCCTTTAAATGCCTCCGTTCCTACCGAAGTTACCGTAAAGCTACGCTCACCGCAGGAAATCTGCGTCGGAATTTCATAATCTGTTGCACAATACTGTCCGTTTAGGATACTTGCCGTTCCATCATCATTTAACGTAAATATTACATTGTCCAATGTAATCTGTGTCATATCCTCTGTATTTCTTACATCAATCGTGTAAGAAGCCGTATCAGATATCCAAAACTCTGATGGATACTTTGGCGAAAGAGAAATCTCCGCTACACCTACTTTATGCGCAGTCACAATTCCGGCTTCACTAACCGAAGCGATACTGCTGTCTGAACTGGCAAAAGTAACATCATCCTTTTCAATATACCAACCATCCTGCTCAAATATGGGTTGATATCTAACTTCTTGAATTTCTCCCACCGCCATCTGTGTAGTCTCACTATTATCCATCAACTTAATATCACGCAAATAGACATGCTTGTAAACCGTTGAATTTGCTAACACGATGTTGTCAACCTTATTTCCCGCTTCATCACACCAAAAGCAACTTGTCAAATCATCTATCTTTATATCTAATGTGGATTTGTTTACAATCTTCTCCAAATAACTATTTCCCCAGATACCCATGTTATCTGCATACACCACAGTTTCCGGAATCACCAACTCTTGTAAATATGTAGTTGCAAAACAATACCCTGCTATACTGGTTGTCCCGTATGGTATCTCATAAATTTTGTCTTTCTTTCCCTCAGGATAGCATAAAATTTTCCCATCTTTTGTAAACAATACCCCATCTATATCCATATATTGGGTACAGTCATCCATAACCTCAATGCTTTCCAACGCCCTGCAACCCGAAAAACAAGGTGAAGCAGTAAGTTCAAGATTACTCACATTGCTGATATAGACCCTTTTCAATGCTTCACAATTCGACCATGCATATCCTCCTATATAGGTTAAAGATTGTGGAATGACAACCTCCTCCAATGCACTACACTGCTCAAATGCTCCCCCCTCTATGCGTTCAATATTATTCGGCAAATCCACGTCCTTTAGTTTCTGACAGTTATAAAAACTAAAATCTCCTAATGTAGTAACGGATTTTCCGAATATTACCTGTTGCAGATTTTGACACTCTCTAAATGCGAAAACTCCTACTGATGTAACCCCATCCATGAAAACAATCTTACATATTTTATCCTTATAATCTTTCCATGGGAGATTTTCACCTTCGATTGTAAAATCCCACATAGCTCCGTTTCCACCCACAATCATAATTCCGGAGTCATCTAATTTCCATGTCAGCTCTTCTCCGCATTTGCCCTGAGCCGCCACAGTCCCAAATGCCTGCACCAATTCCTCTGTGCTATTTTTCTGTGCATGTGATACTATGCTGCTCCCAATCATCAGATATACAAAAATAAATAGCAGAATACATTTCCATGCTTTGCTTATTTCCCTCATATTGCTTCCTCCATATTATATAACACAAATCTACCTACAGCTTTATCATGCAGTTAGATTTGTGTTATTTCTTACATCAATATCTCGCCCCAGGCTACAATCTTTTCCACACCGTCGATGGTTACTTTACCATTGCGCTGGAAGTCAATCTCTCCTCTCTCTACATACCAATACTTGTCATTTGCATACGCCGCACCGGTATAGTCGAAGGAGATTACACCGTTTATTACATACCACCACTTATCATTAAACTGAGTATATGCAAGGCCGTTGTACTGGAAGTTTACCTTACCGGTCTCAATGTACCACCAGATATCATTGAAGTAGTATACATTGTTGTAGCTAAAGTCTATCTTTCCGCCCTGGACATACCACTTTTCATTATCGTAGTCAAACAAACCGCAGTATGCAAAATCTATACGTCCGTTTACTATGTACCACCAGTCGTTGTTAATGAACGCAAGTCCGGTATATCCAAAGTTTACACAGCCGTTCTGTACAAACCACCAATTGTCACTAAAATAGATTAATCCGGTATAACTAAAATCAATTCGGCCGCTACTTACATACCACCATGCATCATTAACGAAAGCTAGTCCGTTAAATCCAAAATCGATTCGACCGTTTACCACGTACCACCAGTCGTCGTTTACAAACACGAGGCCGTTATAATCAAGTTCCACCTTACCGTCTCTTACAAACCACCAGTTATCGGCAAAAAATACCGGGCTTGTAAAAGTAGAATCAATGCTTCCATTTACCACCATCCACCAGTTATTCCAAAGCTGTGCCAGACCGGTGTAATTATCATCACGCACACCATTTACGGCACAGTAAAAAAATCCATTCCCATCCTGTTCTATTGTTGCCGTAAAGCCGGGAGCGGGTGTTATCACCGGTGCCTGTGTAGCCTCAACAGAGGGTGTTACGATAGGTGCATCTGTAGGTGCTACCGTAGGTGTGGGAGTAGGCGTCGGCGTCGCAGTCGGTTCCGGTGTCGGAGTAGGTGTCGGTGCGGGTGTTGCAGTCGGTGCTACATCATCCACTATTGTAATTCTAATAGTTGCCTCAAAATCTCCTGCTGTAACATAAAGCTCCATAGCTCCTACAGAATTCGCCGTTACCGTAACTCCTTTTGAAGTGTAATTTGTAAAATCGGCACAAAATCCTCCCCAATAGCTTGCGGACCAACTACACCAATCCGGAATGATTGCATTTTCCGGCTCATATTTCAATTTGAAATATCTGGTTTCTCCCACTTTCATGGTATATTCGGTTCCATCCTCAAAGTAAACCCCTGTCATGGGAACCTTGGGCAATTCCACATTTACCGTATAGCTTCCGATTACCTTACCGTTACACTTAACAGAAACGGTCTGCTCTCCTACGGTATTGGCATTATAGCCTGAAAATGTACATTCAGCATCTACAAAACGGATGGCACCGTTTTCATACTCATATCCGAGTCTTATTCCATCAGCGTTGAGTTCATCACCCTGTGTATAATTTCTCTTTGCAGGATATCCCAGTACTACAAGTTCCTTTTTCACATCAGCCAATAAGTCAACTTCATCCTCTGCCCATGCCTTGTTATATATGGCACTATTGATAATCAACTTATCGCTCATAATGGCAAATTCTCTGATTTTATAACCGCTGTGCTCATCTTCCACCTCGTAAAGGACTTCTGATTCTGCAGCATCAAAATCATCCGTGAAAGCAGTCACCTTCACAACCTGCTCCGTAGTAGCATAATAGAGAGCATCCTTATAATAATAGGCTGCCACAATCTCCTCTCCCGGATACATAGCTTCCGCTTCACCCGTAGCATAATTTTTCCGGTAAATAAACATACTGTCAGAATGATACCACCAGCTGTCATGATAGGTATGTCCGTTAAAGCTGCTTCTGT
>SVFG01000106.1 GCA_015056975.1 Lachnospiraceae bacterium
TTTAAGCATAAAAAAAAGACCTAAATCTTATCTCGCTTGATTACTATACCATAGTTATTTGCCTGCGTCAACATTTTTTTCGTAAAATGCGTGGAATTGGGCAGAAGGGACAGAATCCTCCCGTCCTCTCCCCAATTTCGCACTTTCCCACTTGCATTTGCGTACACACCATGCTATAATATAGTCATAAAAGTGGGTTTTTGTGCTTTGCGCACACATGCAACGGATTAGCATGCCGCTTTGACAAAGTCTTTTTGTCACCGGATTTCAAGGAAGAAAGGAGGCGTGACAATGGGTACAGTTCTGAATACTGTTTATAACAATTATCTGTCAACCTACACACCGAAAAGCATCACCCGTTATGACACTCATAAAAAGAGTGAGCTTCGCAGTGTCTATAATTCCATTGTCAAATTGAATAAAGAGTCTCCCTGGTATCTTCCTACTACCAATAAGGATACCCAGCATTATGCTGTAGACATCAAAGAAAATGCCCGCAACCTGCGCAACACACTTGCACAGCTTGGAGGTTTGGAGGAGCATGGTCTTTTTAATAAGAAGAGTGCCTATTCTTCCGATGAAGGCATAGTTACCGCTACTTTCATCGGTTCGCAGGCTCCCGAAGGCACATCTCCCGAGTTTTCCATCGAAGTACAGTCTCTTGCCACTACTCAGGAGAATATGGGTCTGTTCCTTGCAGAGGATACAGTTGCGTTATCACCGGACACTTATTCTTTTGATGTATCCATCAATGATATGAATTATGAATTCCAGTTCTCTATCAGCGAGAACGAGACCAACAAGGAAGTACAGGAGCGCTTGGCGCGTCTTATCAACAATTCCGGAATCGGTCTTACCGCATCCGTAACGGAATCTGATGACGCCCGCACCTCTCTTCGCCTAGAGTCCGAAGCAACCGGTATTTCTTATGGAAAGTCCCAAGTATTTACCATAAGCGATGACCACACCAGCAAAACTGCCGGAACTGTTGCATATTTCGGTTTGGATTACACCAGCCGCGAAGCTTCCAATGCACAATTTCTGATAAATGGCGAGGAACGTACCGCTTCCTCCAATCACTTTACGGTGGGCAAATTATTTGACATAGAGCTATTGGGCGTGAGCCCGGCAGACGAGCCGGTGCAAATTGGTCTGAAGACAGACGTAGAATCCCTGACCGACAATATCACGCAATTGATTGGCGGCTACAACGATTTCATCAAAGCCACTTCAGCATATCTGGATTCCCAGACCAGAAGCAGGCAGTTAATTACTGAGATGAAGGGAATTGCCTCCGTATATAACGACTCTATGGAAACCATGGGCATGACCATGACAGAGGACGGAACCTTAGATATCAATTCAGGTGTCCTGCGCGGTGCAGCACTACAATCCGAAGATATCTCGGAGACCTTCCGCTACCTGAAGGATTTTTCCACCTCCCTGATTCAAAAAAGCAATCAGGTTTCGTTAAATCCTATGAACTATGTAGAAAAGACCATTGTCGCCTACAAAAATCCGGGGCATAACTTTGTAAGCCCCTATGCTACCAGCGCTTACAGCGGCATGATGTTCAACGGATATTGTTAAAGGGTTACTGTGAATCTCATCACAGCAACCCTTTTTCTTATTCAGCATTCAGTTGCGCTTTTACCATGGCAAGCGCCGCTTCAATCACCTTATCCATATCATAATATTTGTACTGTCCCAATCTGCCGCCAAACAATACATTCTCTTCCCGGCCGGCCAATTCAAGGTACTGCGCAAACAGTTGATTATTCCTGTCATCATTAATGGGGTAATAGGGCTCGTCCCCCTTCTCCCATGTAGCGGGGTACTCTCGGGTTATGACCGTCCCTTCTCCCTGAGCGAACTCAAAATGCTTGTGCTCAATAATTCTGGTGTAAGGAATCTCTCGCTCCGTATAATTCACCACCGCATTTCCCTGATAATTATCACAATCCGCAAGCACTTCTTCCTCAAACCGCAGAGAACGATATTGCAGTTCTCCCAGGCAATAATCAAAATACTCATCAATCATGCCGGTATACAGAATTTTATCAAAAGCATCCGGCTCTTCCTTCGCCGCATTTTCTGCCAGGAAATCGTTGTATGCAATCCCCAATCGAACAGGTATACCTCTAAGAAGCTTTTCCACAATCTGTGTATATCCGCCAATGGGAATTCCCTGATATCTGTCATTAAAGTAATTATTGTCATAAGTAAAACGTACCGGAAGTCTTCTGATAATAAAGGCGGGCAGTTCTTTACAATCCCTGCCCCATTGTTTTTCCGTATAGCCCTTAACCAGCTTCTCATACACGTCCCGTCCTACCAGGGAAAGCGCCTGTTCTTCCAGGTTTCCCGGCTCCTCCACCTTGCAGTCAGCCTTTTGTTGCTCAATAACTTCCTTCGCTTCCGCAGGAGTTCTAATCCCCCACATTTTGCTGAAGGTGTTCATATTGAATGGCAGATTATACAATTCATCCTTCCAGACAGCCACCGGTGAATTCACGTAATGATTGAAGTCAGCAAATTGATTGACATACTCCCAGATTTCTTTATTGGAAGTGTGAAAAATATGCGCTCCGTATTTGTGTACCTGTATTCCCATCTGCTCTTCAGTATAAATATTGCCGGCAATATTTATACGTTTATCAATACAAAGACACTTCCTGCCTGCTTTTGTCATTTCATAGGTAAATACAGCCCCAAACAGGCCTGTCCCAACAATCAGATAATCGTACTTCATAAGTTATTTGCTCTTCTTACCCTTTGCCTTATATTTATCAATCTGAACAAAATCATCCATGAGTTCCAGAATCTTATCACGGCCTTCCTGATTCAGCTTCACATAGTACTGCATTACGCGGTTCTCCAAAAGCTGAGCTCCCAGAGATGCATCTCTTTCCAGAGAAGAAAAATCTACCGGGTTCAAACTCAATTTATCACACATTCTGATTACGGTACCATAAGCCATTCCTTCGATACCACGTTCAAGAGCCGTAACAAGTGTACTGTAAGGAATTCCCATCTCCAATGCAAACTGACGTACACTACGATACTGCCTCAAAATTTCTTTCTTTAAAATCTCTGCCTTTGTCATGTTATCTCCTCCAAACTATTGATACAATAAGTGTATAAAGATAATATACGTTATTTCGTGTCCCATTTCAAGTGTGCAATAAAAAATTAATACTTTTTTAATGCTTCCGGATTCATACCATATACCTGTACAATCTCAAGAAGCGGACTTTCAAAAATATCTCGAGGCGTTACAGGCCAACTGCCATCACTGTCCAAATCATAACCATATTGCTTAAACGCACTCCACACCAGATGAGAGCAATGGGTCCCTTTACCCTGTCCCAAAAGACCTGCATGCAAACTGTACGGTACCCCCTGCAGCTTATGCAACGCATTTTCTGCAATCAGACTGCATTCCTCCAAAGGTATCCCCTTAAGACGCAATACCACAAAAGAAGGATATTTCTCCCAATGAGACATGGTCATCACAGTTGAATCCGTTCCAAGAACCCGTGCCTCCAGTGTTTTTTGTTCCTTCGCATTCACAACCAGTGCTGCGTGTCCCACCCGCCAGCCAAAAACATGCGTATTAAAGGTTAGCAATATATCTCCCTCATCAATCACCGGAATATATACTTTATAGTCCCCTCCGTCTTTATGCAAACTCTCTTCCTTGGAAATAACCGTGTTGCGCTCACAACTTACGGCCACTTCTTCAAAAAAGTATTCCTGCACTCTCACTATCTCTTCCCGGCGTCCCTCATCCCAAAGTGTATTTATGGCAGCCGGTCCAAGACCCGTCTGTTTAAACAGCAGTTCATAATCTCCCTTTTCAAGCTTCTCCTTTTTCACATATAACTGCAAATTCACCCTGGGATAATCCGGTGTATAATGCGCTCCTTTTTCCGCGCAAAGCTCCCACAAATGTAAAATTCCCCAAATCACAATCACTGAAATTATAATACTAATACTGTATAAAACTTTTTTCTTTTTCATACAGTAATACATTCCCCAATTCTTCCAAAATATACAAAGACGAGATACGCTTTGCGAATCTCGTCTCTACTACTTTATTTTTTACTGTCCATAAATTGAGGTGGGATGTAATTGGAATGATTCATGTTTTTGTAATAATCATATGCTGCCTTGGATGTTTTTCTATTGGAACGGATTCCTTCCCGCTCCCTCGCAAAATATTCCTCCACAAGCTTCTTATTCCGTTTTTCCTGAGCCTGTACTGTCACACTCAGTTCTGTCACTTCTGAAACCTTTTGCTTCAGCACCTTAATCTGCTTCGCATACCTTTCCCGATTTCCCTTAAGCTCTTCAGACAGTTTGGCATACATCGTTTCAAATCCCGCATCCAGTCTCTGCAGTTTTTCAATGAGCTGACCTTTTTTCTCTACAGCCACATCAAAGTTGTCCAAATCAGCCCGGCCACAGGTAAAGCTTTTCTCCTGTTCTTCATTGTATGCCTGAATTTCCTTAAGCACTTCCAATTTCTTATCCAGACTCTCCGCAAGAATGTTCAACTGACTTTCCATTATGCTGTTCCCTTCTCTCTGTTCAGACGCATTACTTCCTTCCAAGTGTCACGCATGGAACGCAAATGTTCCGTCACTTCCTCCAGAATTTCTTTATCCTTCTTCATATTTGCCTCGCGCAAACGCTGCTCTAAGTAAATATACACCCGGTCAAAATCCTTTGCCACTTCATATTTCATATCAAGGGTCTGGCGAAAATAATCCACAATCTTCTGTGCCTTCACAATGTGCACATGAGCCTTTTCAATATCCTTCTGCTCTATTCCCAAAAGTGCAATGTTACAAAACTTAATTGCCCCGTCATAAAGCATCAGGGTAAGCTCTGCCGGAGAAGCCGTTAATACTTTGCTGTTATTATATTGTGCATATGC
Organism: Lachnospiraceae bacterium; assembly: GCA_015056975.1. Classification (GTDB taxonomy): domain Bacteria; phylum Bacillota; class Clostridia; order Lachnospirales; family Lachnospiraceae; genus Acetatifactor. The sequence continues at coordinate 4,943 of SVFG01000106.1, forward strand.
GTTAGGTACTGCCATATCTTAATCCTCCGTATCTATCAGCCGCCAAGCAGACTTGTTACCGCGCTGGCATTACTCTGCAGCTTTGCCATAGCCGTTTCCATTGCAGCAAACTTGGAATACCAGTTATCCTCATAATCATTGAGCTTGTCCTCCAGCTCTGCAATCTTACTGTTATAATCATTGTATTCTTCCTTCATTCTCTTATCATCATAAAGAGTATAGGAAGAGCTGTATTCCGTACCACGCATCAAATCGCTCAATTTGGAATACAGGTTACGTGACAATCCGGTAAAGAAAGATACTACAGACTGTGGATCACTTGCAATCATGCTCTTAAGCTTATCTGCATTGCCGGAAGTTGCAGCATCGTCCGGATCACCATCAATATGATATGCGCCCTTTTCATTCTCTCCTGCAATGAAATAGCTGAGTGTCTCGATACCAAAATCGGAAAGATACATTGTCTTGCCGTTTACATTCACACCGGACATCATAATTTCCTTCATGGCACTTGATACGGTACCAAGTGTGGAATCCTTGCGCAGAATGGCATCCTTAATCTTTTTCTCCCACTCTTCTACTGCGGATTCGGACATTTCTTCCTTCTCTTCCTCCGTCAAAGGTTCAAAATCCTTCGCAGCATCTGCATTGTACAGCTTATCCATCTGATTGATAATGGTATTGTACTCCTTGAAAAAGTTCTTTACCATATCATAGATGCCTGCCGTATCATCTTCCGTGGTAACGGTAACCACTTCATTCTGAGCAGTTGTAGCATTTACCGTCAGGGTAAGTCCGTTGATTTCAAAGGTATTGCTATTGGATTCAAAGTTCACACCATTCAAACTGATTCGCGCATCATCGCCCTCAATTTTATTCTCAACAGTACTCTTCAAAGCTCCCGTATCATATAAATTCTTAAGCTCGGTTGCAGAAGCAATTTCCTTCTCCACCTGCTCAGTAACAGCATTTTTGTGCTCCTCGGTCAGCTGATAAACGGTATTACCGTTTTCATCGGTACCTGCCTCTTCAAGCTTGTTAGCCACAATATCATCTAATTCGGTAGTGATTTTATTATAATCATCCACCCAACTCTGCAGTTCCTTATATGCCGCCTTCTCTGTGGCATTAGTAGAGCTCTTCATACTGTCGAGCTTGCTCTTAACCTTCTCCAAATCCTCTTCACTCAAGGGCTTTGTGGTATCAACACCATCAAACAGGGCATTATACGCATCCAGTTGCTTTAATTTGGACTGCTGCTCCGTTGTAAGCTCTGCCTTCTTCGCCACCAGATTATCCTTTACAGTTGCAAGTCTTTCTGCAATTATGGTATCTGTATTGGCAGGATCTGCAAGACGCTCCAAGTAAGCCTTTTCCGTTGCTCCATAGCTACTGATTCCCAACGCCTGCAATGCCTTACAGCCATTTACATCGCCGCCCATGATGGTAAAATTCTGATCCTTACCGGTAGATTTAGAACTGATAAACAATCTCTGATTCTTCTCATCAAAGGACGCATTCAAACCTGCATCCCTCAGATCCCTAACAAAGCCGTTGATGGTTGTGTCCTTACCAACAGTTATTGTCTTAGTCTCGCCATTCACGGTGATATTGATATTTCCGGATTCAGAATCCTCCCCGAAATCAAGACCATTCGCTGCTAAGATATCCATAACCTTAGAACTGCCCTTATATTCCTCACCGGCATTTTTCAGTTCTCCACCGGTCATATAGGCAGACTTGGCAAGTCTTTCAATCTGAAGATTCTGCACACTGTTCATTGCATTTTCACCGGTAATCACGGAAACCACATTAGGGTTGGACACCTTAGTGGTCTTCTTCATAAAGGAAGACTCAAAACGCATATTACTCAATGCACCATTATAAAGCTTCAGCACCTGAGAGTTCAAATCCTTCCATGCTTCCTGCTTCCATTGATGCTTTGTCTGTGCCTTTTTGGTATTATCCACCTTGGTTCGCCTTACCATTACCAATTCCTGGATAATACTTTCTGTATCCATGCCGGACATCAGTCCGGATAGTCTCATTGCCATACTATTCCTCCATTCCGAAGTAATTTATCGTTTCTCATCCACCATAATGCCTGCCAATTCCCAAACCTTAGCAATCATATCCAAAGTTTTTTCCGGGGGAAGCTCCTTGATTACTTCCTTTGTGGTACGGTCCACTATCTTAATTGTCAC
>SVFG01000107.1 GCA_015056975.1 Lachnospiraceae bacterium
CGGAAAACATCCCGGTGAATTGAAGGATATGGTTTGTTCCCCCGGAGGCACTACCATTCAGGCTGTTAAGGTACTTGAAGAGAAGGGGCTTAGGGCTGCAGTGATGGATGCAATGGAAGCATGTATTGACAAATCCAGACAGTTATAGTGGAAAAAAGTCTCAAAAATCGGGGGGTTGACAAAAAAATATCTTTCTGCTATGATACTCACCATGGCTGATTTAACAAATTTGTAATAAATTAGCCATGAATGAGATACACTATTACTAGCTATATTATTTGATAACATGCGTGACAATTTTACGCAGGATTGGAGAAGAGATGGCAAAGAGCAGAAAGATGCTTATGGCGTTGGCAGGAGCAGTGTTTACCCTGACGGCTGCTACAGGCATTTCCGCGGAGGCTGTGGGCAACGGCAACTGTCTGAAGGAACTGACGGGCGGTGTTGCAGCGATTTTAGAGCCCGGACACGCGGATGTTACGGAAATAATTAATGGGACTGCCAGAGAGTTAAACTTGACCTTTGAAGAAGAGGAAACAGAGTCCACATTGGTTATGGCAAATGTAAAGAGTGCCTTGAATGTAAGAAGTGAGGCAGACGAAGAAGCTTCTAAGGTTGGTAAGCTGTATAAGGATTGCGGCGGTACAATTTTGGAGAGAAAAGATGGTTGGACGAAATTACAGTCCGGAAATATTATCGGCTGGGCAAAGGATGAGTATTTATTCTTTGGTGAGGAGGCCGAGGAACTGGCAAATGAAGTAGGCAGAATGATTGCTACTATAGATGCAGAGACACTCCGTGTCCGCAAAGAACCTGATGCAGATGCACAGACCAGAGGTTTGTTGCCGAAGGGTGAAATTGTGGAAGTCCTTGATGACGGTGAAGGAGATTGGATATGTATCGATTACGATGGTGAAGACGGTTATGTGTCATCTGAATATGTAGTTTTGGATTTTCAGATTGATGCCGGAGAAACCATGGAAGAAATAGCAGCAAGAGAAAAGGCTGAAGAGGAAGCAAAGCGTCACGTAAATTATGGTGAGTATACTACTGATGAAGAAACCATGCTGTTGTTGGCAGCATTGATTCATTGCGAAGCCGGTGGCGAACCTTATGAGGGTCAGGTGGCAGTTGGCGCCGTGGTTATGAACCGTGTAAGACACAAGGCGTATCCGGATTCCATCCGAGGTGTTATTTATGCATCAGGACAATTTACACCTGCTATGAGCGGTAAGGTAGATAGAGTGCTGGCATCAGGAAAGATTTACGAGAGCTGTATTGAAGCGGCAAAGGAAGCACTTTCCGGAGTATCCAATGTCGGAGACAGAGTATACTTCAGACGTGATAACGGTACCAGAAAGGGTATTGTAATCGGACATCACGTATTCTTCTAAATATGTTTGCAAAGGAGCGGTACGCAGGTATCGCTCTTTTTTGTTGTAAAATATAAAATTATTAATGATGGCTATGGGCGGGCTTGCGGGAGTGGTCTGTGTCTCAGAGGCTCATCTTCGCAGCGCATAAATCGCACAGACCATCTCCCACAAGCTGCCCATAGTCTGCTAAAATAATCTGTAATTACTTGGTGAAAAAAGAACACGATACCTGCATAGTTTTTATGAATACAGACAAATTCCGCACGATGGACCTTCGTAACGTGCGCATAAAGGGATTGAACAGAACGTATTTTTATAGTAAACTGTATTTGTAGCAAACGACAGACGAGTTAACCGGAATGGAGGTTTTGATTTATGGATATAATGATTTGGTTAATTATTTTGATTATCTGTATTGTTGTAGAGGCAGCGACTATGGGGCTTACCATGGTGTGGTTTGCAGGAGGTTCCCTGGTGGCAGCGATTGCAGCGGCGTTAAATGCACCGCTGGTAGTGCAGATTATTTTATTCCTGATAGTTTCCTTCCTTATGGTATTCTTTACAAGACCAATCGCGGTGAAATACTTTAACAAGAAGCGCGTGAAGACCAATGTGGAGAGCATGATTGGCAGACAGGCGATTGTCATCAGCGAGATTGACAATCTGCAGGGTATCGGTCAGGTTACGGTAGGCGGTCAGGAGTGGAGCGCCAGAAGTGAAGACGATGATGTAAAGATAAAGGTTGGCGCTGTCGTAGACATCATGGCGGTCAGTGGCGTAAAGCTGATTGTGCGTGAAGAAGCGCAAGCATAAAACGCAGGAAAAGAACACAAATAAACGAACATTGCGCTTGTAAAGCGAATGGATAAATAAAAGTGAGTGCTGCACGAACAGCACAGAAAGAGGTAGAGTATGGAATATATTATTATTGCAATTGTTGTATTGTTGTTGCTGATTTTAATATCCTGTATTAAAATCGTACCCCAGGCACAGGCCTATGTAATGGAGCGTCTGGGTGCTTACCAGGGAACCTGGTCAGTTGGTTTCCATTTCAAGGTTCCTTTTTTGGATAAGGTCGCAAGAAAGGTTAATTTGAAGGAGCAGGTGGCTGACTTCCCTCCACAGCCCGTTATTACCAAGGATAACGTTACAATGAGAATTGATACGGTTGTGTTCTATCAGATTACCGACCCTAAGCTTTTCACCTATGGTGTGGAAAGACCCATGATGGCGATTGAGAATCTGACTGCGACCACCCTTCGTAATATCATTGGTGATTTGGAGTTGGACCAGACACTTACATCCCGTGAGACTATCAATACCAAGATGAGAGCAGCCCTTGACATAGCAACCGACCCTTGGGGCATCAAGGTAAACCGTGTGGAGCTTAAGAATATTATCCCTCCCGCAGAGATTCAGAATGCCATGGAGAAGCAGATGAAGGCTGAGCGTGAAAGACGTGAGGCAGTTACCCGTGCAGAAGGTGAGAAGAAAGCAAACATTCTTGTGGCAGAAGGTGAAAAGGAATCTGCAATTCTTCGCGCAGAGGCTGAAAAGCAGTCCGCAATCCTTAGAGCAGAGGCTCAGAAGGAAAGAATGATTCGTGAGGCAGAAGGTCAGGCAGAGGCAATCCTTAAGGTACAGCAGGCAAATGCAGACGGTATCCGTATGATTAAGGAGGCCGGTGCAGATGAGGCAGTACTTAAGATGAAGAGCCTTGAGGCATTCGAGAAGGTTGCTGACGGTCAGGCTACCACCATTCTGTTACCCTCCGAGTTACAGGGGATTGCAAGCATGGCGACCGCATTTAAGGAAGTTACGAAATAATTGCATGATAGACAAAAGAGGCCCGTGGGATTTCCACGGGTCTTTTTATGTAGCGCGTGAGGGAGACAGGGCACCCGGTCAAAACTCCGCGGAAATCTCCCGGATGCGATAAGTACTTGAAAATCCTGCAATTATGAAGTATGATAGTAGTCTAAGATGAACGAATTATTGTTGCTATAAGGAGGCACACACTATGGATTTGAAGGGACGCGATTTTTTAAAACTGTTGGATTTTACTCCGGAGGAGATTACATACCTTGTTGATTTGGCTGCAGAGCTTAAGGACAAGAAGAAAAAGGGAATCCCCGTGGATACCTTGAGAGGCAAGAATATTGCACTGATTTTTGAAAAGACCTCTACCCGTACCAGATGTGCTTTCGAGGTGGCAGCAAATGACCTCGGTATGGGTTGTACCTATTTGGATCCCTCCAGCTCCCAGATTGGCAAGAAGGAGAGCATTGCGGATACTGCCCGTGTACTTGCAGGTATGTTTGACGGTATTGAATACCGCGGTTATGAGCAGACTATTGTGGAGGAGCTTGCAAAGTACTCCAAGGTACCTGTTTGGAACGGACTTACCAATGAATTTCATCCTACCCAGATGCTGGCAGATTTGCTGACCATCCGTGAGCATTTCGGTCATGTAAAGGGTATTAAATTAGCATATATGGGCGATGCCCGCTACAATATGGCAAATTCCCTGATGGTAGTATGTGCCAAGATGGGTATGCACTTTATTGCATGCACCACACCCAAGTATTTCCCAGAGGAAGCACTTGTAAAGCAGTGCGAAGAAATTGCAAAGCAGACCGGCGGAAGCATTACTCTCACAAGTGATACCATGGCAGGCACCAAGGATGTGGATGTGGTTTACACCGATGTATGGGTATCCATGGGAGAGCCTGATGACGTATGGACGGAGCGTATCAAAGACCTTTCTCCTTATCAGGTAAATAAGGCGGTTATGGATAATGCAGGAGACAAGGCAATCTTCTTACACTGCCTGCCCGCATTCCATGATTTGAAGACTCAAATTGGAGCTCAGATGGGTGAGCGCTTCGGTATTACGGAGATGGAGGTTACGGACGAGGTATTTGAGTCTGAGAAATCTCTGGTGTTTGAAGAGGCAGAGAACCGTATGCACACCATCAAGGCAGTAATGGCAGCCACATTGGGCGCATAAGCATCGGTGAAAAGATGCAGACTACATGGGCAGGGAAAATCCTGCACGAATATGAGTGTATAGAATCTACCAACGCCACACTTGCGAGCCTTGCGACACAGGGAGCATGCAACGGGACGCTGGTGGTGGCTGATAAGCAGACTGCAGGCAGAGGAAGACGGGGCAGAAGCTGGGAGAGCCCTGAAGGCAAAAATATTTATTTCAGTTTACTGCTTACACCTGCATTTACTCCGGATAAGGCGTCCATGCTTACCCTTGTGATGGCATGTGCGGTGACAAGAGGTATCGGGCAAGCATTGCAGGAGAGTGTGGGTTTGACCGCGGTATCCCCCAAACTGCCGAAGCCTCAAATCAAGTGGCCCAACGATATTTTGCTGAATCAGAAGAAAGTATGCGGTATTCTTACCGAGCTTCACATAAGTCCTGGAAAGGCAGATGGGTACAGCGTGATTGTGGGTGTGGGAATCAATGTCAAGTCCCAGGAGTTTCCCGAAGACCTTGCCGGAAAGGCGGGCAGCATAGAAATTGAGACCGGTGTGTGTCTGTCCCGAAAACACTTAATACAGTTGATTATGTCTGCCTTTGAAGCATGTTATGAACGGTTTGAAGCGGCAGGTGACTTATCCTTACTTATGAGCGAGTACAATGAACAGCTGATTAATAGGGACAGTCAGGTGAAGGTGTTTGACCCCAAGGGAGAATTTACCGGTGTTGCGAGAGGAATCAATGCAGCGGGTGAACTGCTTGTGGAGCTTCCGGACGGCAGTATGACAGCGGTATATGCCGGAGAGGTATCGGTGAGAGGTACTGACGGTTATGTATAGAATAGGAGAAAGCTATGGACGATAAGCGAATTGTGCTTTGCGGTGCCAATGCATATGATAAAAAATATTATTTCAACGAGACATTTAAAGGAATCCCTGATTCCATTAAGGATGAGCTTCACATTATCTGTGTGCTGTTCACCGAGGAGGTAGGCGGTATCTTTACCATTGTTTTTGAGGAGGACGGAACCTTGTCCTTAGAGACGGATGCGGAAGAAAGTGATTTCTACTATGATGAAATTTCCAGTGGTCTTTTGGTGTCCGAGATACGTAGAAAGCGTCAGGAGCTTTTTGAATCCCTGCGCCTTTATTATCGTGTGTTTGTTCTCAAAGAGGATGTCTCCGGCATCCTGCAGGAGGGAAATGAATGATACTTGTAGCAGATGTAGGCAATACCAATATGACCATGGGTGTATATGAGGGTGAGGAGCTTAAGGCGACCTTCCGTATCATGACCAAGACCCCGCGTACCTCTGACGAGTATGGCATCCTTATTACACAGCTTTTGACAAGCAAGGGAATCGATGTGGATTCTTTGGAGGGCTCCATCATTGCCAGCGTGGTTCCGGATGTAATGCATTCCCTGACAGGCGGAATTGTACGATATACCAAGACTACCCCCCTGATAGTGGGACCCGGTGTAAAGACCGGTATTAAGATCGTGACAGAGGATCCCAGAGCCATCGGTGCAGACCGTATTGTAGATGCAGTGGCAGCCTATGAGAAATACGGCGGGCCCATTCTTGTTATTGATTTCGGTACAGCGACCACCTACGATTTGATTACGGAGGATGGCAAGTTTGCGGCAGGTATTACAGCGCCGGGCATCCGTATCAGTTCGGAGGCACTGTGGAAGCAGACTGCGAAGCTGCCCAATATTGAAATCAAAAAGCCCAAGTCCATTCTGGCGCAGGAGACCATCAGCAGTATGCAGGCTGGTCTGATGTACGGACAGATTGGACAGACAGAATATATCATCAAAAAAGTAAAGGAAGAGAGTGGTATTCAGAACCTGAAGGTGGTGGCAACCGGAGGACTTGGAAGAACCATTTCCGATGAGACGGACACCATCGATATTTATGACAGCTCCCTAACCTTGGACGGACTGCGGATTATTTATGAGAAAAACCGCAGAGCATAAAGGATGGACGAAATGAGTAAGCTTACAATCGGTAATGTAACCTTGGACAACAACATCATTTTGGCGCCCATGGCAGGTGTGACAGACCTGCCTTTTCGTTTGCTGTGCAGAGAACAGGGAGCGGGACTGGTGTGCATGGAGATGGTAAGTGCCAAGGCGATTTACTACAATAATAAAAACACAGAGAATCTTATGGAAATCCACCCGGAGGAAATGCCTGCTTCCCTGCAGCTTTTCGGTTCGGACCCGGAGATTATCAGTGAGATGGCAAAACGCATTGAGGAGCGGCCTTTCAGTATTCTGGATATCAATATGGGTTGCCCCGTACCCAAGGTGGTCAATAACGGAGAGGGCTCTGCTCTCATGAAAAATCCCAAACTTGTCGGGGAGATTTTAGAGAAATTGGTAAAGGCAACAAGTAAGCCGGTTACAGTGAAAATCAGGAAGGGCTTTGATGATACCCATGTAAATGCAGTGGAGATTGCAAAAATAGCCGAAGGCTGCGGTGTGGCTGCGGTAGCGGTACACGGACGCACCAGAGAACAGTATTACAGCGGCAAGGCTGACTGGGACATTATTGCAGCGGTAAAGGATGCCGTAAAGATTCCGGTTATCGGAAACGGTGATGTGGATAGCCCGGTAAAGGCAAAGGAACTGCTTGAAAAGACAGGCTGCGACGGTGTGATGATAGGC
>SVFG01000108.1 GCA_015056975.1 Lachnospiraceae bacterium
CGGGTCATACCCATCATATCAGATCCCAGAACGGCATCCTTAAAGCTTCCTGCAATTTTCAAGGTGACGGAAACATCCTCGATTTTGATTTCCAACGTGTCACCGATTTGCATATTGTTCTCGCGTATGCGCTTGCCGGAAAGCCAAACGGATCCTTCCTCTACCGGCTTGAGGGGGTTGTTGTTTTCATCGAAATAGGTTATCTGAGCGTCTTCATAAGCCAGAAGTACGGATGTATTTTGCATGGTATCCAGAGGCTCTCCGTCATAGATAAGGTTATCCGGATTCATGTAAATAACCGGTTCAACACCGTAGCTGTCAATTTCTTCAACATTGTTAAGCAGCTCCGCAAGATCAGACTGATCTGCTTTGTTCATGGTAGCCGCAAAATAATCCTGCACGCCTGCCTGCTCAAAATAATAATCCAGACCGCCCACTACAGATATGATATTGTTGACACTGCTGGATACAAACATTGCCGCAAGAATCACAAACAACAGTAAAATGATATTCATGGTTTTCTTGCGCTTTAAATCTCTTTTCAAAATATGGAAATACATTTTCTTTCTCCTTTCCTTCCTGTGAGCCTCATTATAAGGAAGGAATTATTAAATAATCCTTAAATCCGTTTTTATGTAAAAATGACAATCAATCAATAACATATGAGAATATGACATTGGTTTTTTCTCATTACTATTTTAAACTATTTTTAGTATGGAAACAAATCTAAGTCTTCGAAAGGAGAATATTATGGCATTTTTAAAGGTTTATACAAGAGAGGCAACAGGTGATAAATATCCCCAGTCCCTGGCGGGCAGTATTCATTTTGCTTTTAGTGAGGACGGTAAGGAGTATACGGCACTGAACAGCAATTATGGTGTGCTGTTTGCCCTGGCACAGCTTAGAGAGGACAATACTATTGACGCAAAGGATTTGCGTGAGCCTAAGATTTATAAGGGTGAGGGCGTTTATCATATTTTTGCAGAGAAGTGCAATCAGGATGGTACTTTATGTAGAGAAGATAAGGTACTGATGTGGACAACTACGGATTTTGTGAGCTTCGGTGAGCAGGAATATGTAAGCAGAGAGCAGTATCAGCAGGAAATCAGCGGGGCGCAGGAAGTGATTGAAATTTCCGATGTTATGCTTTCTGATATCAAGGACAGATGGTACTCCATTTACAGTGTAAGTGCGCAGGTGCCGGAAAACATAACGCTTGCAGATATGGCAGAGCTTGAGAAGGTGCAGGCTATCGTTACCTATTCTGATGGTTCCACGGATGAAAAGAAGGTTAACTGGGATACGGAAGGTATTACGAAAACCGACAAGGGTACTTACAAGGTGAAGGGTGAAATTGTTTCCAAGCCCATTGTGTTCCCCATGGCTGTGGGACTTGCGGACCCGGTTTTATTTAAGTGGGAGGGTTCCTGGTATTTTATTGCAACCAATGATAATTTGGATGATATCGGTCTGTATGTGAGAAAGGCAGACACGGTGGACGGACTGTTTGCAGAGGGTATCGAGACTCGCTGTATTCTGGATTATGATGAGGAAAAGGGTTTTATCCAGACCTTCTGGGCACCGGAGTTTCATGTGATTGGTGGTGAGCTTTACATTTTGTTTGCAGTGGGCGGCAAGCAGTGGGCACCCCAGTGTCATATGATGAAGCTGAAAAAGGGCGGAGAAATTATGAACCCCGGGGATTGGGAGACACCCGTAAGAGTGTTAAGACAGGACGGAAGCTTCCTCACGGAGAACGGCATTACTCTGGATATGACTTATTTTAAGGTAAAGGATACTTCTTATCTGGCATGGTCCTACCGTTACGGTATCGGTTCGCCTTTGGATACCGGCTCCATGCTCTATATTGCCACTACGGATGAAAAGACGCCCTGGGTGCTTACCAGTGAACCGGTGTTACTTTCAAGACCGCTGTTTGGATGGGAAAATACGCAAGGGACAATCAACAACGAGGGACCTTATCCGCTGCTTTTGGATGACAAGGTGTATCTGGCTTATTCCGGTGGTGCGGCCTGTGGTTATTCCTACGCAGTCGGATACCTGACTGCATCAGCAGAGGATGATTTGTTGCAGGTTGAAAATTGGACCAAGGAGCCTTCCCCTCTTCTTTGCTCCACTTACATTGACGGAATCGACGGCCCCGGTCACAATTCCTTCTTCGTGGATGAGGAGGGCAAAATTATCATTGCCTACCATGCTCAGGAGACAGATAAATACTTTAAGAGATGCTCCACCATGCACAGGGTACATATCGGCAAAAAGGGCTTCCCTTTCTTAAATATGTCTGCGGAAAGAGATTTGGCAGAGCGTTTGAAAAAAGTAGAGCTGGAAGTTGAGATTTCAGCCCATTAGTAAAAATGTAGAAAATAAGTTAAAATTTTCTACACACGAAAAATGTCAAATTCATAGACAAAAGGTGGTAAGTAGTGCTAAAGTATATTTAGATTATTGTAACAAAAGAAAGGATTTTGACATGAAGCGTAAGTTACTTTTAGCTACTATGATGATAGCGGCAACCATGCTGGCTGGCTGTGGAGGAGAAAAGCAGGACGATGTCAGCTCTCCTATTCAGACCATTGAATCCCAGCCCATTACAGAAGATAAAGAGTCTGAGGAGGTAGTAGAGTCTACCGAGCAGGAGCCGGAAGAACCCAAGGAGACCACTATTACCGAGCGTGTGGTAGTAGACGGCAAGAAGCAGAGCTACCTTACCGGTGAGTGGAAGGATGAGGCTGTTGTAAACAGAAGAAATCTCGCTATTATGATTCCCAACAATAAGGCAGCTATGCCTCAGTACGGTATTTCCAAGGCAAGTATTATTTATGAAGCACCCGTTGAGGGACGTATCACCCGTCTGATGGGTCTGTTTGAGGATTATGATGATTTGGAACGTATCGGACCTGCCAGAAGTAGTCGTGACTATTATGTTTACGAGGCAATGGCATATGATTCCATCTATGTAAACTGGGGTCTTGCAGTTCCCTACGTAGCTCCCGTTATTAACACGGACAGAATTGACAATGTCAGCCAGGCGGTAAGCGGTATTGAGAAATCTGCTCCCGAGGCATTTGACCGTGTTACCAGACCCGGATACAAGACAGAGTATACCGGATACTTATTCATTGACGGCTACAACAAAGCAGTTAAGCGTTTGAAATATGATACCCAGTATGCTGACAGAGACCGTTTTGTACAGGCGTTTACCTTTGCAGCAGATGACTGTCGTGCAGAGTATACAGAGTACCCCGATGCTACCAAGATTTATCCCGGCGGTACCGAGAATAACAGAGGCGGCTACGGCAATGCACAGCCTGTTTTCGAATACAATGCAGATGATGGTTTGTACTATCGTTCCCAGTTTGGTGAGCCTCAGGTTGATGAGATGAACGGTGAACAGCTTGCCGTAAGCAATGTTGTTTTCAAGATTTGTCACGGTGAAGTAAGAGATGATAATGACTATCTGGCATTCGGTGTTCATGGTACAGGTGATGCTTATGTGTTTACCAACGGTAAGGTGATTAAGGGTACCTGGCAGCGTGACAGTGACTATGCACCCAATCTCTTCCTTGACGAGAACGGCAACGAAATCGTATTCAATCAGGGTAAGACCTGGATTTGCAACATTTGGTTGGAGTATCAGGAGTTTATGCGTTACGAATAAGGTGAAAAGTGAAATTAACAAAAGCATTCATTAAGAAAAATTGGATATGGCTCGGAATTGCTTTTATAACAGTGCTATTAAATGTGTTATCATGGAATAGCACTGTTTTTTCCGACTTTTATATTGAAAATATATTTCCGATATGGGTAAATACCTACGGCAGACTGACGGGTATATTCCCCTTCTCCGTGGGAGAATGGCTGATTGCGGCAGGAATTATTTTGGTAGCGGCAGCAGTTGTTTTGTTGGTGGCAGCAGGTGTTGCGGGTATACTTTCTCTGATTAAGAGGAGGAAGTATGCAAAGTGGAATTGTTTTCTCAAGGGCTTTTACGGCTTTTTTGGAAAGACTCTTGTCAGCGTGTGCCTGATTATGACGCTGAATTGCTTTATTCTTTATCAGGGCAGTACGTTTGCGGAGAAGAACTTCGGGGAAGAGGATTTTACATACCGTCTGGAAAAGGTGCTTGAGGTGCGTAATTTTGTGGCAGAAAAGTGCAATGCATTGTGCGAGAAAATGGAGCGTAACCCGGACGGCAGTATTGTTTACAGCGGAAGTATTCTGCAAAATGGGAAGACCGGGGATATGAGGACGAAGGCGGTTGAGGTGATGCAGAAGCTGGGGGAGACCTATGAGCAGCTTGATGGCTATTATCCCAGACCAAAGCCACTGCTTTCCTCAGATTTTATGTGTCAGCAGTACATGTCCGGTTATTATTTCCCCTTTTCTATGGAAGCAAATTATAATGATGTAATGTACATAATGAACTATCCTGCCACTATGTGTCATGAGCTGGCGCACTTACGGGGTTTTATCTTAGAAGATGAGGCTAATTTTATCAGCTACCTTGCTTGTATTCAGTCCGATGATATTTTTTTCCAATACAGCGGATATCTGAGTGTATTGGGATATCTGGAAAATGATTTGTACAAGGCGAGCAAAAAGAATCCGGAAGCCTTTAAGGAGGCGGCTTTACAAGTGTCGCCCATTGCGATTTCATCGTGGGTGTACGAGGACGATGTCTTTGTAACTGATGAGGAATGGGAACGTATCAACAAAAAGGCTGTGCTGGATACCGAGGTGGTGGACGCTGTGTCAGATGCTTTTGTGGATACTAATCTGAAGCTGAACGGTGTTTCTGATGGCAGACTTAGCTACAGCAGGGTTGTGGAGCTATTGTTGCAATACTACGAATAATTTAGAAAAATTCTAAAAAATTTTTTATTACCCCTTGACAACCGGACGATTACCATGTAAAATAACCAATGTTGTGACGCAAAGCAATGAAAGTTGCGTGGATTTCTAGTTTGGGCCCAGATAGCTCAGTTGGTAGAGCAGAGGACTGAAAATCCTCGTGTCACTGGTTCGATTCCGGTTCTGGGCATTCCGCAGGAAGCCATCTATGGTGGCTGACTGCTTAACATATACGCGTGCAATGAGTCATGCGGGAGTGCTTGCACTCACATATGACGAATGTCGCGATAATCGAGTATAGAATATACTCGATCTATTATGCGGGTGTAGTTCAATGGTAGAACACCAGCCTTCCAAGCTGGATACGTGGGTTCGATTCCCATCACCCGCTTTCATATGCGGAGCATATGTGTCTGCGAAGCAGACAATCGGCGTAGCCGATAAAGCGGGGGATTTCACCCGGCAGAATATGCGGAGCATACGGCTTGCGAAGCAGACAATCGGCGTAGCCGATAAAGCGGGGGATTTCACCCGGCTTCATATAGCAAGCATATGATAACAATTAATTTCATACCTTCAAAGCAGGTGTAAACCTGTGTACATGCGCGAGTGGCTCAGCGGTGGAGCACCTCCTTGCCAAGGAGGGGGTCGCGGGTTCGATCCCCGTCTCGCGCTCTTGAAAAAGCAGTGATACCAAATGGTATCGCTGCTTTTTTCGAGTCCAATCCTGGACTCGAAAGTTCGATGTCTACGCTCCGCTCCGGTCCGCGCAAAGCCGAGGTCCCCCGGACCTCGTGCGCCGTCTCGCGCTTTTTTTATTTTGTAGGAAACCTTGATTTTATCTAGGTTTCCTTTTTAATATGTCTGTGAATTGTTGTAGACATCTGTAGACACACAATCGTGAGATAAAAATAAATACCTCTTCTAATTTGACGGTAAAACATATACGAGATATAACTATATTAAAAAATGATAAAGAGTGAACCATGAACAATTATACAAAAGATCTTGTCGATAAAGGACAGAATATTATAAAAGTGTTAGAAACTTTACAGAAACGTATTGATAAGAGGGCAAGAACATCTTTGCTGAATTTTTTTATAGCGGATGATACTCCCAGTGACTTTTCTTTATTGGACGTTTTGTTCTTAATGATAGGTACCCCAAGAACTGTAACAGATATAAAAACCTTGAAAATAGACGAACAGATCAAAAAAGAAACCAATCAGTGGTTGGAAATGATTTTGACTATGGCACCTGATGTCAATCAAGACTTAAAGTTAAGCTACATTCGGACTTTTTTACAGGAAGAATCTTTATTGGATGATTCTATTTCTAATAAGAATGATAAGCGTAAATCCGAATTAATTCAAAATGTTATAACAGAGTTAAAGTGGAATATCACAATAATTCAAAAAAATTTTTCAACACCGCTATAGGAAAGGCTTTATGACTAATATATTTCGCAAATGTAATGATTTTAAGGGCTTCCGCAAGCCTACCAAGCGTGAAAACGCATACATAGCAAAGGTTGTTATAAAAAAATATGAATCCCCTCTTCTATTTGCAATCATTTTTCTGCTGTTTTCACTTATCTTTGGGATATTAGGGCTGGAATGGCTGGCAAAATTATCAGATATGGGAAGCGTATTTGGAGAAAACACGAAAAAAATTATTATTGTACTTGGCCTATTTATTCTCATATGTATATTGGAATTATTCCGAGGAAATAAATTGAAAAAAATGAAATACGAAGTTTTAGAAGGTACCGCAACCTATTATTCCTATTATAGCGAAACCTCACCACATGCACCGGGTGGTAAAAAAATATTCTATTACCATGCAATAAAGGATTTTATCTCTATATATGGAGAAATGGATGAATTAGGATTCGGACAAAAATTATATATTCCCGATTATGCTCATGTAAATAATGGTTGGGGTGACGGAACAGATTTTCCCGTTTTACTTATAAAAGTGAATGGTAGTGTGCAGCACGCAATTCCCGATTATGAAAAAGTGTGGCAGCACCCAAAATATTGCCAATGCCGGCCACAAAAAAGAAACATTAAATATTAGTCTGCATTCACGAATTATCAAAATGCAAGCAA
>SVFG01000109.1 GCA_015056975.1 Lachnospiraceae bacterium
CGCAATATCCTGCGGAAGATACTCATTGATAAAGCTACACATTTCCTCTGTAGACATGGCACTTGTTGTATGGAAATTAGCCACCTGACCCAGCGCATGCACGCCGGCATCTGTCCTGCCGCTCCCCATAATTTCAATAGGTTCATTGCACATTTTGCTAAGAAGCTGTTCCAATTTTCCCTGTATGGTATTCTCCGAAGAGGTCTGTCTCTGCCACCCCTGATATCTTGTTCCTTCATACTGCAGGAGAAGTCTAATATTGCGCATCCCGTTCCTCCTGCTTTTTCTCCCTTTCTGCTTTTCCCTGAATCTGCCGTACATCCTCGTCCCTAAGCTTTCTAAAACGGTTAATGCCGGAAACCAGTATCAGAATACTGTTTTTGGTGGTATCAAAAATACCTTCTTCATACATGGTAAATATAATTAATCCAAGCGGAACCGCAAAAATCATTCCCAGCACACCACCAAGCTTGTATCCCATATACAAAAGAATCAACGTAGGAATTGCCGGAACACCGATGGAATCTCCCACAATCTTGGGTTGAATAATCTGTCTTGCCAGCTGTCCCACACCCCAGATAATCAAAAGACCGATTGCCATCTGATAATCTGAGCTCAATATCTTTATAATTGCCCAGGGGACCATTACCGTACCCGTTCCAAAGAAGGGTAACAAATCCAAAAATGCAATACCGATTGCTATCAAAAATGCATAATTTACACGCAGGATACTAAAACCGATTACCAAAAGCAGATACATCCAGATTTCTATCTTTAACTGTGCTTTAAAATAACCGCCCACGGCCTTTACCAGGCTCTTCTTCACCAGTTGATATTTGTACTGAAGAGACTCCGGTGTATGCGCGCGGAACCAGGCATTTACTTCCCTTCGCTCTGCCACATAAAAGTAGGAAAAGAGAAGTGCCATAATTGTGCCGATGATAATCGTCGGAAGCTGTTTTGCAAAGTTACCTACTGCAATAATGGTCGGTGTACCCAGCTCTCCGATGAAACTGCCTACATAGCCTCCCAGCTGTTCCGTAAAGTTGTTGAGACTTTCCTGCACGTTGCTCGGAAGCCGTTTGTAGATAACATCTAAATTCGTGCCAATCTCCGCGAAATCTTCCTCCATACCTGCCCAGATGTCCGGAAGGGAATTGACAAGACTCACCAACTCATGCCCAATCTTGGAAAGCAGCAGATATAGCAAAAAAACAACCAAGCCAATTACCAAAACAATAACAAATGCCGTTCCGGCTTTTCTCTTCAGCTTTACTTTTTCTTCAAAAAAGCGCACAAATGGACTGGCTATCAACGCTACAATTCCTCCTATTACAAAGGGCATAAAAAACACCAATAGCTTAGGAATCAAAAAGATGATAACCAACAAAATAACCAATGCAACCAATAGGTTTGCTAACGCCTTCCAATACTTTTTCATAGTCACCTTACCCTTAATTAATTATCTATCGTACTCTCTGTCTGTGTGTTTTCCAACAGTGTATCTATCAACTCATATATTTCCTCCCTGCCCTGCTTGGTGCTTGCAGAGAAAGGAATGATTACGGTGCCATCCAGTACCTGAAGTGTGGTTCTGATAAGCTTAATCTGCTTCTGCACCTGACTGCGATTGATTTTATCTAATTTGGTTGCAATGATAACCGGCTTGTAGCCTCTGTCGCAAATCCAGTCATACATTATACAGTCGTTATTGGATGGAGCATGACGGATATCAACCAAAAGAAATACCAGTTTCAATTGCTTTGACTTATGTAAATAATCCTCTATCATCTTGCCCCATTGCGCTTTCACATGTTCATTTGCCTGTGCATATCCGTATCCCGGCAAATCCACAAAATAGAGGGCATCATTGATATTGTAATAATTGATGGTCTGGGTTTTACCCGGCTGTGAACTGGTTCTCGCCAGAGATTTGCGGTTCATCAGTGCATTTATCAGGGATGATTTCCCTACATTACTCTTTCCCGCAAAGGCTATCTCCGGATATTTGGAATCCGGCAATTTACTGGTCACACCGCAAACCGTTTCCAAACTGACATTCTTAATAATCATAATATTAACTCCATTCTTACATATGCAAATGCATATTTACCAATGCATATGATATAAACAAACAGCCGCCCGGGAAAGGGCGGCGTGTTCACAAGACGCTTGCCGCCTTATGTTGCTTTTGCTTCTTTCTTAAAATTATTGCGGTGGATGGTTAATGGTTCACTTTCTCCTTCCACAGCCCCCTTTGTCACTACGCACGCCTCAATGGTTTCATCAGAGGGTATCTGGTACATGGTATCCATCATCACATTCTCCATAATGGAACGCAATCCTCTGGCACCTGTTTTCTGCGTAAACGCCTTCTCTGCAATCAGCTCCACTGCATCTTTTTCGAAGGTGAGCTCCACATCGTCCATAGCAAACAGCTTCTGATACTGCTTCACCAGAGCGTTCTTGGGCTCAGTCAGAATACGCACAAGCGCATCCTTATCCAAACCGCGCAGGGATACACAGATGGGTACACGTCCCACGAACTCCGGAATCAGACCGAACTTCACCAAATCCTGGGGGGTAACCTCCTGCAGCAGATCACTAAGCTCCATCACAGATTTCTGTGATACTTCCGTATTAAAACCGATGGACTTACGGTCCAATCTGGTCTCTACTATTTTCTCCAGTCCGTCAAATGCACCGCCACAAATAAACAGAATATTGGAGGTATCGATCTGAATCAGCTCCTGATGAGGATGCTTTCTGCCTCCCTGAGGCGGAACACTTGCGACAGTACCTTCCACAATCTTCAACAGTGCCTGCTGTACTCCTTCACCGGACACATCTCGGGTGATGGATACATTTTCGCTCTTCTTGGTAATCTTATCAATCTCATCAATATATATAATACCATACTGAGCGCGTTCAACGTCATAATCTGCCGCCTGAATCAGCTTAAGCAGTATATTCTCCACGTCCTCGCCCACATAACCTGCCTCTGTCAGAGTAGTTGCATCTGCTATGGCAAAGGGTACATTGATGATTTTAGCCAAAGTCTGAGCCAGATAGGTCTTACCGGAGCCGGTGGGACCTACCATAATAATATTACTCTTCTGAAGCTCTACATCATCCAAATCCTTCGGCGCCGTCACTCGCTTGTAATGATTGTAGACAGCCACGGAGAGAACCTTTTTGGCTTCCTCCTGACCTATTACATAATCATCCAGAAAGTTTTTAATCTCCTTGGGCTTTAAGAGGTTTATTTCGGAATGCTCTTCCAAAACCGCTTCCTCTTCTTCCAATTCTTCCTCTAAAATATCTGCACAGATATCCACACACTCGTCGCAGATGTATACACCTGCCGGCCCTGCAATCAGCTTGCGTACCTGACTCTGCGCCTTATTACAAAAGGAACATCTAACATTATTATCGGAAATTTTACCTGCCATTCCTTAACTCCTGTAAACAGTCATCCCCTGACAACTGCTTCCTTACCAAATAGATTTCACGATTACTTTCCTGCATCGTGAGAGGTAATTACCTTGTCAATTAAACCGTATTCGCAAGCTTCCTGTGCGCTCTTCCAGTTATCGCGCTCAGTATCAGCACATACAGTCTCATAATCCCTGCCGGTATTCTCTGCCAGCATGCGGTTTAACTTCTCTTTGGTCTTTAAGATATGCTTTGCAGCGATCTCAATTTCGGTTGCCTGACCCTGCGTACCTCCAAGAGGCTGATGAATCATAATCTCTGCGTTGGGAAGTGCAAAACGCTTACCCTTTGCACCGCCTGCCAAAAGAAATGCGCCCATGCTTGCTGCCATACCGATACATACGGTGGAAACATCGCACTTAATATACTGCATGGTATCATAGATAGCCATACCTGCAGTCACACTGCCGCCGGGGCTGTTGATATACAAATGAATATCCTTCTCCGGATCCTCTGCCTCTAAGAAAAGAAGCTGGGCAACCACAATGCTTGCACTGGTATCATTCACTTCTTCACCAAGGAAAATGATTCTGTCTTTTAAAAGTCTTGAATAAATATCATAGGATCTTTCACCCTTACTTGTCTGTTCAATGACATAAGGCACTAAACTCATATCTTACTCCTCCATATTTTAAGTATGACACATTTTCTTATAGCATATCCTACTTGCCTCTGTTTTTCAACGAAAGTAAATCGGATTTAATAAAATCTTAATTATAGACAGACTTAGGTTGTACTTAAAAAGTACAACCTAAGAATCATCCGTCGCCTATACGAGGGGATTATGCTTCCTCTTTGGTTTCCTCAGCCTTGTCCTTCTTTGTGGTCTTAGCCTTGGTGGGCTTTGCTTCCTTTGCATTGTCTACTACGAAAGTAACTGCCTTCTTGATGCAGATATCCTGCATAAGCTGCTTCTTGCCGTTCTCGCCGAGAAGCTCTTTTACCTTGTCAACTTCCATCTGGTAAGCTGCACCCATATTCTTTGCTTCCTCTTCGAACTCGTCCTCGGTAGCTTCGATATTCTCTGCAGCTACAACAGCCTCTAATACAAGGCGGGACTGGATTCTTGCAAGAGCCTGAGGCTTAACCTGCTCCAACATCATTGCGGGGGTTTGACCTGTAAACTGCATGTACTGCTCCATGGAAATACCCTGGGACTGGATTCTCTGAGCAAAGTCCTCAATCATCTGTCTCTGCTGGGTCTCAACCATTGCATCGGGAATATCCATTGTTGCATCATCCACAATCGCCTTGATTACAGCATCTTCCTTAGCACTCTTTGCTTCAGCTTCCTTCTTCTCAGCAAGCTTCTTCTTAATATCTTCCTTGTACTCAGCAAGGGTATCGAATTCGGAAACTTCACTTGCAAACTCGTCATCAAGCTCAGGCAGCTCCTTCTCCTTGATTTCCTTTACGGTACACTTGAATACTGCGGGCTTTCCTGCAAGCTCTGCTGCCTGATAGTCCTCGGGGAAGGTTACGTTAACATCAGTCTCCTCATTGAGATTAGCGCCGATAAGAGCCTCTTCAAAGCCGGGAATAAATGCACCGGAGCCGATGGTAAGAGGATAATTCTCACCCTTGCCGCCCTCAAATGCAACGCCGTCAACAAATCCTTCAAAATCAATAACGGTCATATCGCCATCCTTAACAGCTCTGTCTTCTATAGCGATGGTTCTTGCATTGCTTTCTCTTTCTCTGTCAAGTGCAGCATCAACCTCTGCATCGGTAACTTCGATTTCAACCTTGTCTACCTTGATGCCCTTATATTTGCCAAGAGTAACCTCAGGCTTAAGAGCAACCTCTGCGGTAAAGATGAAAGGCTTTCCTGCCTCAAGCTGTACCACATCAATCTTGGGAGAGGATACGATTTCCTCTGTGCACTCCTCAAGTGCCTTCTCATACGCCTCGGGAATCAATGCATTTGCTGCATCCTCATAAAATACTTCCTTACCGTACATCTGCTCAATCATCTTGCGGGGAGCTTTGCCCTTGCGGAAACCGGGGAGACTGATTCTGCCCTTATTCTTCTGATAAGCACCCTCGATAGCCTTATCCAATTCCTCTGCGGATACCTCGATGGTAAGCTTAGCCATGTTTTTCTCTAACTTTTCTACCTGTAAACTCATTGTTACATTTCCTCCTTAAATTACCCTGTGCCGAATCTATATCAGTTGTCCTTAAAACAGAACATAATCACAGTCATTTTACAATTATAGCATAGACTTAAATAAAACACAAATGATTTTATACAAAAAATCATTAAAAAGTGTGGGTGGCGATAATAACCGTTCTTCCCTTTGTATTGGCAACAATATACTTTCTTGCGCGTTTCCTTGTCTTCTCATCCATTCCGGTAAAGGGCTCGTCCAAAAGCAGATAATCACTCTTTGCCTCCATGGCCCGCACCAGCGCCACTCTGCGCTTCATACCACCGGATAACTGACTGCAGGGTTTCTCGATGTCATCTGCATCCAAAAGATTTAACAAAGCCTCTCTTGCATGGCACGCATTTCCCAGTACCATCTCTACATTACGCACCGCACTGTATTCCTCACAAAGCCTGTCCTCCTGGAACATTACAGATGCATCTCCCGTGCACGACATCTCTCCGCCGTCCGCTTCTTCCAAGCCGCACAACAGCCGAAGCAATGTAGTCTTACCGGCACCTGAGGGCCAGGTCAGATAGTATATTTCTCCGGGAACATACTCCGCACAAAAATCCACAAGCACGTTCTTGTCGCCATACCTTTTATTCACATGCTCTGCTCTGAGCGTACCAAGTCCATCCGTACCTTCGCTTCTGCTTTCCGGGGTCTTCACCCGCGGCTCAAACGAAAACCATTTGTTCATTAAAAGCAGACAGCCCTTTTCAAATATCCAGCTAAGCAATATGGTTACCGCTGTCCACGCAAAAACTCCTGCCGTATCCAGATAAATCTTGGACATATATAACCGTTCTCCTATGGAAAACGCAGGTGTACCGATGACCTCAGCTGCCACGCCGGATTTCCAGCACATTCCCAAAGAAATGCTGAGTCCGCTTAGCAAAAAGGGCTTCAGCGCCGGACGGTAAATATAATAGAAGCAGTTCCAAAATGGAAGTCTGAATACCTTAGCCATTTCCAAAAGAGATACCGGCGTATTCTTAAGTCCTGCCAAAGTGTTGACATACAGATTGGGAAGCACTACTAAAAAGCAGATTGCCACCGACAAAAACGAAGCTCCCCACCATATCAGCAAAAGCACCACAAAGGACACTACCGGAATTGCCTTTAGCAGTGTCATCACAGGTGCAAGCACTGTCTCCACAAAAGAAAAGCGGAAGCTTAACACCGCAAAAAATACCGCAATGACAAAGCCTGCAGTAAATCCCATAAGGATTCTCAAAAAGCTCCATAAGACCGTCTGCCAAAAAGATGCCTTACAGCA